>NZ_JAEIJE010000011.1:0-156399 GCF_016772095.1 Comamonas sp. NyZ500
AGAAACTGCTCGCTGCCGGGGTCGCCATGCAGGATATGGTTCTCACCGCCTTCTTCGTAGTTCAGCACGAACTGAACGGCCACGCGGGCTTTGCCGGGCCATTCGAGATGGGGCGTGTTGCGGCCGTAGCCAATCAGGTCGCGTGGGTAGGAGGCGGTGGAATCGTAAGTCATAGGGATACGGATGAAAGTGCCATCGACAAATCGTGCGTTGGCAAAGTACGGTTAAAGGACAGACCTTCTTCCATGTGATCGAGGTGCAACTGCATCAGCTGCACCGCATGTTCGGCATCGCCCGCAGCCAGTGCGGTCACGATGTCGGCATGTTCTTCGTGCGAATGCTCGGCCGCCGATGCAGACTGGTACATCAGGGTGATCAATGCGCAGCGGGAAATCAGCTCGCCCAGCAGTTGAGCCAGCACCTCGTTGCCCATGAGCTCTGCCATGCGCACATGGAAGTCGCCCAGCAGCTCGGTGCACTGGCCCACGTCATTGGCTTCCATGGCCTTTCTTTCGGCCGCCACATGCGCTTTGAGCTCCAACAAGCGGGAGGGTATCTGCTGCGCGGCGAAATTGCGCACCATTTCGGCTTCGAGCATGCGACGCACAGCAAAGACCTGGCGCGCTTCTTCGACCGAGGGCGTGGCCACAAAGGCACCGCGCGTGGGCTCGAGCGTGATCAGCCGGTTCTGTGATGCCTGAAACAAAGCCTGGCGAACCAGAGTGCGGGAAACACCAAAATGATTGGCCAGCTTCTGTTCCGACAACTTGGTGCCGGGCATCAGTCGATGTTCAACAATTGCTTTGGTCAGACTTTCTGCAATGGACCAGGTGAGTGAGGTTTCCATTGCTTCATCATAAATCTTGAACTCAACACTTGTATACAAGGTTGATTGAGGAAAAGCTAGGTGTTCTCCCTTAAGGTATATCGGACGTTTCTTGAGGCAATCGCAGGAGAAGAAAGACGAATAGCCCGCCAGGCATATTTAACTTACGCTCCTCCTTCAGCCAGCTCCGCAACATGCTCTCTGGAGCGCAAGATTTATCACCTGCCATTGCGGGCATGGTCGAATTTATTGACTCTTCCTATCCTCAACTTCGTAACAGCTCGGTCGCATAAAATCAATTTAATGAGTACTCCAGTCATCACCAAAACCAAGATCGCCGAGCGTCTCATAGAGTCGATCCTGACAGCCAAGCTTCGTCCGGGAGAGAAACTGGGTGAACAAGACATTGCGGACTTGTTTCAGGTCAGCCGCACCCTGGTCCGCGAGGCCTTGATGCACCTTCAGACCCGGGGATTTGTGGAGGTCCGCTCCAGGGTTGGCTGGTATGTTGCAGAGCCTTCGTTTGAGGAGGCTCAGGAAACCTATGCAGCGAGGCGCGTCGTTGAGCCGGGCATGCTGCGTGATGCTGGTCAACCCTTGCAGGCAACACTGAAACGCCTGCGCAAGCACATCGCCGAAGAGCGCAAAGCCATTGCCTGTGGGGACGCAGAAGCCCGCAGCTGGCTGCTGGCCGACTTTCATATTTGCTTGGCAGAGTGTCTGGGCAATCGGTTCCTGACTTCTATGATGGTCGATCTCTCGGCACGGACAACTCTTATTTCAGATCTATACCAGTCGAAGACCGAGGCCAGAGTCTTCAATGACGATCACGCCGCCATTGTTGAGGCGCTGGCGGCTGGAGACAATCTGCGGGCTGAACAATTAATGATTGCTCACATCGATGCATTGGCATCGCGCCTTGATGAAAGCCTGATCGGTCGTCGCGGAGCACGCAACCGACTCCGCTCCATTCTGGCTCCTGAAGATTCGTCTTCAGCCAAATAGGCGTTTCAAAGTCGATGGGAGTCCTTGGCGGGATCCGGCCTGGTTGAGCCGCTCGGCCGCTTTGCCGATCTCGAGCTCCCAACACTTTGCGGCGAGCCAATATTGAGGCTTGAAGTGCTTGTCCCTACCAGGGAGCGATTGAGCTCGCCATCTGTGCCGGTGATGACTTACGCATTCGCTGATCGTGCCCGGCAGCATTCATCAAGGAGCCGCCTCGGCCCATGGTGATCATGGCACCGGCGCTATGCCAGTTCCTCGACCAAGACCTGGAATGGCTCGCGTTGCGGATAGACGCCGGAACGGTTTCAATCAGGGCCATGAAACCACATGGATAGCCATTGCATCGTGGAATGCTCTTCCAGCAAGAATTGCCAACGCCACCGATCGCAACAAAGCGCTGCTCTCCGCATTGCCCGCCAAATGGACTATCCATCTATCTCGACTGCTGCCGCCCTTGGTGAATGCAGCGGTCATTGTCCTGCCCGGCATCGCAACGGATCTCGAAGCCATGGGAGCATCAGCGCCGATTGCTCATTGGCGAGCGATATTGCTGCGATGGATGCGGGCTGAATGCCGGCTTTGCAACAACTGAGCAGTGACTACTGGTACTCATTCCGGTGTGTGACTTCGAGAGTATTTTCTATGGCCTCTTGATACGCACAGCAACCTGGCTTTGCTCAGCGCGGATCGTGGAGAGGTTCATAGATAGGTATCTACGCAAAACAGCCATGATCAAAGTGTAGGTTTCAGCACCTCGCCCAGGAAAGAAATGCACGCCAGGGCTTGCTGCGCCTGCTACTGACCGTTCGTCCTCCCATCTGAGGACTCCATCGAATCAATGTCTCTGGCCTATAGAACCAGGGTTCCTACTAGCATCTTGAATTCATGTCTTGTATACATTGCATGCATGTCAGTGATGTGTTCAAAGCATTTATGGACAAGCTTGCTGAAGCTGTGGACATGAGGCAGATTCGATTCGCTTCATAAGCATCACAGCTCTTCAGCAGCGAAAACATGGCTGCAGGCCTGCGTCGCCCGTAGCCGCTAATAACGGTAGACAAGCATGACCTGCTCAGCCGAAATGAGGTCATGGCAAAGGGGCTCCACGGAGCACCCTGATGGAAGGCGGCATATGAACAACCTAGTACTGGACACCCATGGTGAGTCATTAACCTCGGGGGCCAACACCACAAGCTCAAAGCGAGATAAAGGCTTGCCGGCCGGAGTTTCTCCGGCGCTGTACAACCACGATCTGGCACCTACCTCGAAAGAGGGTCGTACCTGGGGGAGCTACAGCCTGTTCACTCTTTGGGCCAACGATGTACACAGCCTCGGCAACTACGCGTTTGCCATTGGTCTTTTCACGCTTGGGCTGGGAGGACACCAGATTCTGATGGCGCTTCTGCTGGGGGCGGCATTTCTGTTCGTGCTGCTGTCCCTCTCGGGCTTTATGGGGACCCGTACAGGGATTCCCTTTCCGGTGATGAGCCGCATCAGCTTTGGTACACGCGGTGCGCAGATTCCAGCATTGATCCGCGGCGGAGTCGCCATTGCGTGGTTCGGCATTCAAACCTACCTGGCATCCATGGTCCTCGACGTGATGCTGATCACGCTGTTTCCCGGCTTGCAGTCGCTGAAAGAGCAAGTCGTGCTGGGCCTGCCATTGCTGGGCTGGATCAGCTTTTCCATCCTGTGGATAGTGCAGGTTCTCATTGCCTGCTGGGGCATGGAGAGCATCCGAAAGTACGAAGCCTTTGCCGGACCTGTAATTCTGTTGACTTTCATTTCCCTGGCAGGATGGATCTTCTACAGCGCCAAATGGACTCTGCATTGGTCTGCCCCATTTGCAAGCAGTGGCGGAGCCATGTGGCTGCAGATCCTGGGCGCTGCTTCGCTATGGGTGGCGATCTACGGCACCTTCGTGCTGAACTTCTGTGATTTCACACGTGCAGCCACCTCAAGCAGTGCCGTGGTGAAAGGCAATTTCTGGGGCATTCCGATCAATATGCTGATCTTTGGCTTGATCGTGGTCATCCTGACAGGCGGCCAGCTTGCCATTGATGGCACGCTGATTCAAAGCCCGACCGACATCGTCCAGAACATTCCCAACAAGCCGCTGTTGATGTTGGCCAGTCTTTCGCTGCTGATTTTGACCATCGCCGTGAACCTGATGGCCAATTTCGTGGCTCCTGCCCTGGCGTTGGCAAACCTCATGCCCCGGCATCTGAACTTCCGCCGGGCAGCGCTTGTCAGTGCGGTTCTCGGTTTCGTGATCCTGCCCTGGAATCTCTACAACTCTCCGCTGGTCATCGTCTACTTCCTGGGAGGGCTGGGTTCATTTCTGGGACCGCTGTTCGGCATCGTGATGGCTGACTACTGGCTGATCCGCAAACAGCGCGTGAACGTTCCGGCTCTCTATACACACGACCCTGCAGGCCCTTATCACTACCGCAATGGCATCAACCCCAAGGCAATTCAGGCCCTGATTCCTTCGTCCCTGATCTCGCTGCTCTTTGCATTCCTGCCGACGCTGCAATCGCTGTCCCAGTTCTCCTGGTTCATCGCAGCCGGACTGGGTGCCTTGTTCTATTGGATGGTTGCACCGAAAGGTCTCACCTACGAAGACCAGGATGGCGAAGCCATTTCCGTAGCCTCCGCCAAACACTGAGAAGGAAAGTTGAAAATCATGCGCATTTTGATCGTGAACGTGAACACCACTGAGTCGATGACCCATGCCATTGGCATGCAAGCTCGGAAGGTTGCTGCGCCTGGAACAGAGATAGTCGCGCTGACCCCGCGCTTTGGTGCCGAATCGGTCGAGGGGAATTTTGAGAGCTATCTTGCCGCGGTCGGCGTCATGGATGCCGTGATGAGCTATGGACAACCCTTTGATGCAGTCATTCAAGCCGGCTACGGTGAACATGGCCGCGAGGGCCTGCAGGAGTTGCTGGACGTTCCCGTGGTGGACATCACCGAGGCAGCGGCCACCGCGGCCATGTTCCTGGGCCACAAATACTCGGTGGTCACGACGCTGGATCGGGCTGTGCCATTGATCGAGGATCGGCTCAAGCTTGCCGGCCTGGACGAGCGCTGTGCATCGGTTCGCGCCAGCGGCATGGCTGTGCTGGAGTTGGAAACTCAACCCGAGCGCGCGGTTGAAGCGATTGTTCGTCAAGCCAGCCTTGCCGTCAGCGAAGACCATGCTGAAGTCATTTGCCTCGGCTGTGGAGGCATGGCTGAACTGGATGCCAGGATTCGTGAACTGACCGGTGTACCAGTGGTCGATGGAGTAGCCGCGGCCGTGACCATTGCCGAGTCGCTCGTGCGCCTGGGCCTGAGCACTTCCAAGGTCCGTACCTACGCTCCCCCCCGAGCCAAGCGCGTGACCGGCTTCCCATTCACTAGCCAAGTGGCAGGATGAATTGCCCGGAGTTGTGTAAATTGTCCTGGCCCCTTATTTCCATGCAAATAAGCGTTCCTTGTGAGCAGCCAATGCTATCTCGAAGAATTTGGCGGTGAAGCGTTGAAACAGATCCGGGCAGGCCTGCCGGTCAGCGATGATGAGTCCTGACTTGGCCTCATAGTTCCGTCACGGCCTGCTGCAGGCAGGCCAGCAATGCCTGCACCAGCGGATTGGCCGGTGTACGCCGCCACATGGCGAGCATCTCTGATGATGGGTGCGAGCCTTTGAGCGGGCGGAACACCAGGCGCGGCATGCCCACGCGTGTCAGCGCCTGGGGTACCAGTGCCACGCCCTGACCCAGCGAAACCAGCGAGATCACCGACAGCCAGTGCCGTACCTCGTGGCGTACTTCGGGTGCGAAGCCATGGGCCAGGCACATCTCGTAGATGCGCTGGTGATAGGTAGGCGAGACCAGGCTGGAGAACAGGATCAGACGGTCGTTTTTGAGTTCGGCCAGATCGATGGCGGCGCTGGCCTGCAGCGGGTGGCGGTCGGGCAGGCAGACCACGAAAGGCTCTTCCATCAGCAGCCGGCTGGCAATTCCTTCGGGCGGCTGTATGGAGTGGACCAGGGCCATGTCCAGCCGCATTTGCTGCAGGTCCAGGATTTGCTCTGCGCTGTTGGCCTCAAGCATGTCCACGCGCACCAGGGGGTGGTCGTGCTGGAACCGCTCCAGCGCCTGTGGCAAACCGCGGTACAGGCTCGACCCCACGAAGCCCAGGCGCAGATGGCCGCGCGTGCCCTGGGCCACGTCGCGCGTTTCCTGTGCGGCCTGCTGACTCAGAGCCAATAGCTGGCGTGCCTTGTCCAGCAAATGTTCACCGGCCGCAGTCAACCGTACGCCCTTGCTGCTGCGCTCGAACAACTGGGCCTGCAGTTCCTGCTCCAGCTGCTTGATGGCAACGGACAGCGGCGGCTGGGAGATCGACAGCCGCTGCGCCGCACGGCTGAAATGAAGTTCTTCGGCGAGGGTGACGAAGTAGTGCAGCAACCTCAGTTCCATGATTTATTGATATTTAAAAAGTATTGATAAAGATTTTAATAATATTTGACGTGAATATATGAGGGTGCTGAAATTCGTGGCAGTCCTTGCCTCAATTGCCGGATTTGTGTGCGGTACATATCGCCTGAATTCGTCATGGCCGAACCCAGAGACGGCAAGCAAGGTAAGCCCTGTAGCGAGGTTGTCGTCCTCTTTCCGATGAGAGGGGGCTCAGCTCCTCAGGGATATTCGAATTCAGCAGGAGACGTTCATGTCCGCCAACGATAAGAGCCAGGTGCATGCCGTGGCCCAGGCTGTCCGCGCTGCAGCCCATCCCGTGCCTGATCGCCACGGTGCCAATTTCTACGCCACCGATCCTGAGTTGCAGTCGCTGCTGGCGCTTTATCTGCCAGCCGATCTGCTGGCCCATCTGCAGCCCTATCTGCAGCGCATGGGTGAGCTGGCCGGTGGGCGCATCGACGAGCTGGCCGGCGTTGCCGACAGGAATCCGCCCACGCTTGAGCATCGCAGCCGCGCGGGCCAGGACAGCCAGCGCATCATCAAGCATCCAGCCTATGAAGAGCTTGAGCGCATCGCCTACGGTGAGTTCGGTCTGCAAGCCATTTCGCACCGGGAAGACATGCTGGGCTGGAGCGGCAAGATGCCGCCCATCGTCAAGTACGCACTGACCTTTCTGTTCGTGCAGTCCGAGTTCGGCCTGTGCTGCCCGTTGTCCATGACCGATTCGCTCACGCGCACGCTCAAGAAGTTCGGCGCGCCCGAGCTGGTCAAAAAATACCTGCCGCAGCTGCTGTCGCTTGATTGGGACGAGCAGGCCCAGGGCGCCATGTTCATGACCGAGCAGGCCGCCGGCTCCGACATCGCCAACACGCTGACCGTGGCCCGCCCGCAGGCCGATGGCTCCTGGCTTCTCTCCGGCGACAAGTGGTTCTGCTCCAACCCCGACGCCGAGTTCGCCATGGTGCTGGCGCGCGTGGAGGGCGGCCAGCCGGGCATGAAGGGCATCTCGCTGTTCCTGCTGCCGCGCTACCTCGATGATGGCAGCGCCAACCACTACCGCATCGTTCGCCTGAAGGACAAGATGGGCACCAAGTCCATGGCCAGCGGCGAGATCCGCATGGACGGCGCCGTGGCCCACCTGGTGGGCGAGCAGGGCAGGGGCTTCGTGCAGATGGCCGACATGGTCAACAACTCGCGCCTGTCGAACGGCGTGCGCTCCGCCGGCATGATGCGCCGCGCTGTGGCCGAGGCCGAATTCATCGCCCATGAACGCATTGCCTTTGGCAAGCGCCTGGAGCAGATGCCGCTGATGCAGCGCCAGCTGGACAAGCTGCGCGTGCCCGCCGAGCAGGCGCGTACCATGGTGTTCCAGACCGCGCAGACGCTGATGCGCTCCGATGCGGGCCAGCCGGATGCCTATGCGCTGCTGCGCATTCTGACGCCGCTGATCAAGTTCCGCGCCTGCCGCGATGCACGCAAGGTCACCGGCGATGCGATGGAAGTGCGCGGCGGCTGCGGCTATATCGAGGAGTGGAGCGATCCGCGCCTGGTGCGCGATGCCCACCTGGGCTCCATCTGGGAAGGTACAAGCAATATCGTGGCGCTGGACGTGATCCGCGCCATCAAGCGCGAAGGCTCGTTGCCTGTGCTGCAGCAGTATCTGCATGGCTTGCTTGATCATGCCCGCCTGGTGCTCGGTTACCGCCAGGCGCTGGAAGATGCATTGGCCCGCGCCAGCATCCTGGCCGACAGGGCCGCTCGGGACGGCGGCGAAGTGCTGGCCCGCCAGGCCGCCACAGCGCTCTACAACTGCACCACGGCCATCGCCATGGCCTGGGAAGCAGCACAGACCGGATCAAACGAGCGCCTGCGCCTGTCGCAACTGGTGCTGCTGCACCGTGTGCTGCCGCGCGATCCGCTGGACGATGCGGCTGCCGTGCCGGCGCAGTGGCTGGAGTGATTGCCGGCGGCCTTGAAATAAGTAAAAGAAACGGCTGAAACGCTTCGTGAAAAGGCGTTATCGGCTCTCGGATTATTTCTGCAAGGAGACAAATATGCGCAATCACGCAAGAGAGCGCCGAAGGCTGCTGGCCGCAGCCTCGGGAGCAGTGCTGCTGGCGGCAGCCCATTCGGCCGCACAGGCTCAGGGTGACTCCTATCCGGCTCGGCCGATACGCCTGGTGGTGCCCTATGGCGCTGGCGGACCGACGGACGCGCATTTGCGGGTGGTGGCACAGCAAGCCTCGCAGCTGTTGGGGCAACTGGTGGTCATAGAGAACAAGCCAGGCGCCAACGGCACGTTTGGTGCGGTGGAGCTGGCGCGGGCTCAGCCGGATGGCTACACCCTGGCGGTGCTGCCTGCCAGTGTCTATCGCGAACCGTATCTGAACCGGGTGAGCTTCGACCCCCTGAAGTTGAGCTACGTGATCGGCATGACCGACTACACCTTCGGGCTGGCTGTGCGTCGGGAAGCACCGTGGAAGAGCTGGAAGGAGTTTGCCGAAGATGCGAGCAGGCGTCCCGGCCAGATCTCCGTCGGTGCGGCCGGTCCGGTGCAAACGCCCAGCATCGTACTCAGTGAGCTGGTGCAGTCCACGGGCCTGCAGCTCAATCGCGTGCCCTACAAGGGAGACTCGGAGCAGGCCAGCGACCTGCTGGGCGGCCACATCGATGCGGGCGTGCTCTCCGGCGTAGCCTCCCAGCATATCCAGTCGGGCCGATTGCGCTACCTGGCGATGTTCACGTCCAGCCGTGTTCCGCAGTTCCCTCAGGTGCCCACTTTGAGGGAGCTGGGCGTGGACGCGGTGATCGAGTCGCCCTATGGCATTGCCGCCCCTGCCGGCCTGGCACCGGCGCGGCTGCGCATCATTCATGACGCCTTCAAGGCGGGGCTGGAGTCGGCGCAGGGGCGCAAGATCCTCGAACAACTCAATCAGCCGCTGAACTACCGCAGTCCGCAAGAGTTCGAGCAGTACGCGAGGAGCGCCTACGCACGCGAGAAGACGCGCATGGAGCGCTTCAAGGCCGTTGCCAGCGGCACCCCGCAGTGATTTTCCCGGTTCATCGGCAACACCCTTCCAAGGAGACAGACATGCATAAAGCCAGACGCGCAGCGCTGGGCCTGATGGCATCCGCCGCCCTGTCGGCAGCACTGCCCGCACTTGCCCAGGAAAAATACCCGACACGCCCCATCACGTTCCTCGTGCCGTTTCCGCCTGGCGGCCCAACCGACGCCATGGCACGCATTCTGGCTGCCGAGCTGACCAAGGAGCTGGGCCAGAGCGTGATCGTGGAGAACAAGGCCGGCGCCGGCGGCAATATCGGAGCGGACTTCGTGGCACGTGCCAAGCCTGACGGCTATACGCTGATGTTCGGGACTTCGGGTCCGCTGGCCATCAACAAACCGCTGTACAAGTCCATCAGCTACGACCCGCGCACCAGCTTCACGCCCATCATCTACGTTGGCTATCTGCCCAATGTGCTGGTGGTTCGGCCGGATTTGGGCGTCAGCAACGTCAAGGAGCTGATCGCGCTGGACAAGAGCAAGCCCGGCAAGCTCAATTTCGCGTCTTCGGGCAATGGCGCTTCATCCCATCTGGCGGGTGTGCTGTTCAACGGCCTGGCCGGCACCCAGCTGCAGCATGTGCCCTACAGGGGCACCGGGCCGGCGCTTAACGACCTGCTGGCCGGTCAGGTGGACATGAGTTTCACCGACATCCTCACGGCCATGCCCTATATCAAGGCCGGCAAGGTCAAGGCCCTTGGCGTGGCCACGGCCAAACGCTCCAGCGCCATGCCCCAGATCCCCACGATCGCCGAGCAGGGTCTGGCCGGCTACGACGTGAGCGTGTTCTTCGGCGTGGTCGGCCCCAAGAGCATGCCGGTGGAGCGGGTGGAGTTGCTCAATCAGGCCTATGCCAAGGCGCTGGATTCCGAGAATGTGAAGAAAGCCTTTGCGGCCCAGGGCCTGGAGCGCGGCGCGGATACCCAGCCCGCCTATCTGGCCGGCTTCGTGAAGAGCGAGCTCGACAAATGGAGCGAGGTGGTGCAAAAGGCCGGCGTGAAGCTTGACTGATGGCGCTGTCGGCAGACATGCCATCGAAGGGTGGACGTGTTAGAACTTTTCGAAACTCCTCGCCTCGGCCGTGAGGAGGACACTGTTGCGCACTGCCTGCCATTGCCCGAGAGCCCACGCAAGACATGAGCCCGGGTATTTCAACTATCCATAGCCATGACTTCTTCAACTTCCCTTCTGCTCGCCCAACTGCAGTCCGTTGCTGCCGAGTTCGTGGAGATCCGCCGCAGCATTCATGCGCATCCCGAACTTGCCTTCGAAGAGACGCGTACCAGCGATATGGTGGCCGAATCCCTGGCTCGCTGGGGCTATGCCGTGCACCGCGGCCTGGGTGTCACCGGTGTGGTCGGCGTGCTCAAAAAGGGCTCGGGAAGCAAGTCGCTGGGCATACGCGCGGACATGGATGCCTTGCCTATCCATGAAAGAACAGGCCTGGACTACGCCAGCCGCCTGCCCGGGAAAATGCACGCCTGCGGTCATGACGGACATACAGCCATCCTGCTGTGCGCGGCAAAGTACGTTGCCGAGAAGCTTGATTTCAACGGTACGCTGAACCTGATCTTCCAGCCGGCCGAGGAGAACGAAGGCGGCGCCATGCGCATGGTGGACGAGGGCCTGTTCGAGCTGTTTCCCTGCGACGAGATCTATGCGCTTCACAACGCACCGGGCCTGCCCGTGGGCCAGATGGCCATCAGCCAGGGACCGGCCATGGCCTCGTTCGACCGCGTGACCGTTACGCTGCGCGGGCGCAGCGCCCATGGCGCCATGCCGCATCACGGCATAGACAGCATGCAGTGCGCGGCCAGCATCGTGCTGGGTCTGCAATCCATCATCACGCGCGAGATCGATGCCCAGCAGGCGGCCGTGATCACGGTGGGCTCCATCCAGGCCGGCGAGGTCTTCAACATCGTGCCTGAAAGCGCCGTGCTCAAGATCGGCGTGCGCGCCCTGCACCCGGACGTGCGCAGTTGGGTGGAGACGCGCATCAAGGCCTTTGTGCAGGCCCAGGCCGAGAGCTATCAGCTCAGCTGCGACATCGACTACGTGCACAAGTACCCGGTGCTCGTGAATTGCGCAGCCCAGACCGAATACGCGCGGCAGGTGGCCATACGCCTGCTGGGCGAGGACAAGGTGGGCGAGCGCACGCCGACCATGGGCAGCGAAGACTTTGCCTACATGCTGCAAAAGCGCCCCGGCGCCTATATCCGGCTGGGCAATGGCGTGGGCGAGGACGGAGGCTGCATGGTGCACAACCCACTGTACGACTTCAACGACAAGGCCCTGCCCATAGGTGCGGCCTTCTGGACGCACTTGGTGCAAAGCTATCTGGCCTGAGCGGTCGCACCTTGAACGGGAGAGAAGAGATGAACACATGGAACCGCCGCGGCTTTATGCGGCACACGCTATGGCAGACGGCTGCCCTGGCGGCAGGTTCGAGCTGGGTCCGGGCTGCAGAAAGCTTTCCGGCCAAGCCTCTGGTCCTTATGGTGCCTTTTCCCGCAGGCGGGGCCAGCGATGTGGCGGCGCGCATCTTTGCCGAATCCATAGGCCGCAGCATCAGGCAGCAGGTGGTGGTGGAGAACCTGGGCGGAGGCACGGGCCTGATTGCCGCAGCCAAGGTGCTCAACGCGCCTGCAGACGGCTATATGTTCTTCCATGGTTCGGCCAACGAGATCTTCCTGGCGCCCATGCTCAATACGGCAGCGCGCTACAAGCCGGGCGACTTCACGCTGGCCGCTCCCACGACGGAGTCGCCCATAGTGCTCATGGTCAAGAGCGGGCTGCCGGTCAACAGCTATGACGAGTTCATCGAATATGCACGCGCCAGCAAGAACGGCCCGCTGACCTATGGCACGGTGGGAGTGGACTCCATGTACAACCTCATGGGCGATGCTCTCGCAGCCAGACTGAGGCTGCCGTTTTTGCATGTGCCCTACAAGGGCGGCGCGCCGGCCCTGCAGGACCTGGCAGGAGGGCAGGTGGACTTCGCCATCCTGCCTTATCAGGCAAGCTTCGAAGGCATGGCCAAGCAGGGGCGCCTGAAGATTCTGACCAGCTTTTCCAAGGTCTTGCCCAAGGAGCTGACCCATGTGCCGCTGATATCGCAAAGCCGCCTCAGCCCCGACTTCGAATACACGGTCAGCGCTGGCTACTTCGTGAAAAAGGGCACCCCTGCCGACCGCGTGGCCGCGCTGCGCAGCTCCATAGGGCAGGCGCTGGTGAATCCGGAAATCCGCGCCAAGCTGGAACTGGAGGGCAAGCACCTGCGCCAGCCTGTTGCCTCGCAGCTAGAGGCGGACCAGAGCTTCCATGCCATCCATCAGCGCCTGAGCGCGCTGGTGCGCAGCGTGGGCCGAAAGCCTCTGGCCTGAGACATGGGCTGCCGCGACTGGCGGTGCAAGCCCACGAGCAATCTTTGATCAACACGCAGGCCATGGGCCCGCATTCTGTCGGAAAGTGAAACATGCACAATCCAGCCACGATTGGCGCCGGAGCCCTACAGGGCGTCAAGGTGCTTGATCTGTCACGCATTCTCGGCGGGCCGTTCTGCGGCCAGATACTGGGCGACCATGGCGCCGATGTGCTCAAGGTGGAGCCGCCGCAGGGCGATGACACCCGCACCTGGGGGCCTCCGTTTCGCGACGGCGTGGCCTCCTACTACTTCGGCTTGAACCGCAACAAGCGCCTCCAGTTTCTCGACCTGTCCGCGCCCGAAGGCCAGCAGCGCGTGCGCGCCTTGATGGCCGAGGCCGATGTGGTGGTGGAGAACTTCAAGGTCGGCACCATGGAGAAATGGGGCATAGGCTATGAGCAGATGCGCGAAGAGCTGCCGCATCTGATCTGGTGCCGCGTCACGGGCTTCGGCGCCGACGGCCCTTTGGGAAGCCTGCCCGGCTACGACGCCGCCATCCAGGCCATGGCCGGCATCATGAGCATCAATGGCGAAGCCGACGGCGACCCGCTGCGCGTGGGACTGCCGGTGGTGGACATGGTGACGGGGTTGAATGCCACCATAGGCGTGCTGCTGGCCCTGCACGAGCGGGGGCGCAGCGGACAGGGGCAACTGGTGGATGCCTCGCTCTACGACTCCGGGCTGTCGCTGCTCCATCCCCATGCGGCCAACTGGTTCATGGGGCGCAAGCTGCCGCAGCGCTCGGGCAACGCACATCCCAATATCTATCCCTATGACGTTCTCAGCACAGGCGGTGCCCCCATCTTTCTGGCCGTAGGCAACGACAGGCAGTTCCGGTTGCTGTGCCAGCATGTCGGGCAGGAGGGACTGGCGCAGGACGAGCGCTTTGCCAGCGCAGGCCAGCGCTCCGTCCATAGAGCCGAGCTCAAGCCCTTGCTGGAGCAGGCGTTTGCGCCCTTAGATGGCTTGAAGCTTGCCGACGAGCTGATGGCCATCGGCGTGCCTGCCGCGCCGGTGCTCGATGTAGCTCAGGCGCTTGAGCATCCGCATACCGTACACCGCGAGATGGTGGTGACGATGGGCCAATACCAGGGGCTGGGCGCTCCGGTCAAGCTCAGCCGCACGCCGGCCAGCTACCGCTTTGCGCCCTTGAGCGAAGGAGAGGAGTTTCTGCCGGACGCCGGCGCCTGAGATTGCTTCGGCGCGACTCCAGCCCGCCCCGCGCGGGCTTTCTTTTCTTGCGCCCATGTGAGCCGGTTTGCGTTGCCGGCGCCCTGTCCCACCCTTTTCATGGGCATTGTGTGCACAATGGAATGCAAAAGCGTTTTCCCTGTGTTCTGTCCATGGAGAGTCTCACGATGTCGCATGCTTTTGCCAAAACCCTGAAGTCCTTTGAACTGGCCGAGGGCAAGAAGGGCAAGTTCTATTCCTTGCCGGCCCTGGCCAAGCAGTTCCCGGAGATCAAGCGCCTGCCGGTCTCGATTCGTATCGTGCTCGAATCGGTGCTGCGCAACTGTGACGGCAACAAGATCACCGAGGAGCATGTGGCGCAGCTGGCGCGCTGGCAACCCAAGGCCGAGCGGGTCGACGAGATTCCGTTTGTCGTCGCGCGCGTGGTGCTGCAGGACTTCACCGGCGTGCCCTTGCTGGCCGACCTGGCCGCCATGCGCAGTACGGCTGCCAAGCTGGGCAAGAAGCCCAAGTCCATCGAGCCGCTGGTGCCCGTGGACCTGGTGGTGGACCACTCCATTATGGTGGACTACTTCGGCACCAAGAAGGCGCTGGACCTGAACATGAAGCTGGAGTTCCAGCGCAACCAGGAGCGCTACCAGTTCATGAAATGGGGCATGCAGGCCTTCGACACCTTCGGTGTCGTGCCGCCGGGCTTCGGCATCGTGCACCAGGTCAATCTGGAATACCTGGCGCGCGGCGTGCACAAGGCCAGGAGTGGCAAGGGTGATGCGGTGTACTACCCCGACACCCTGGTCGGCACCGACAGCCATACCACCATGATCAACGGCATAGGCGTGGTGGCCTGGGGTGTGGGCGGCATCGAGGCCGAGGCGGCCATGCTGGGCCAGCCCGTGTACTTCCTCACGCCCGATGTGGTGGGCTTCGAGCTGACGGGCCAGTTGCGCGAAGGCGTGACGGCCACCGATCTGGTGCTCACCGTCACGGAGCTGCTGCGCAAGGAAAAAGTGGTCGGGAAGTTCGTCGAGTTCTTTGGAGAAGGAACGCGCAGCCTGTCGCTGCCGGATCGCGCCACCATCGGCAATATGGCTCCTGAGTATGGGGCGACCATGGGTTTCTTCCCAGTCGATGAAAAGACCATCGAGTACTTCAAGGGAACGGGACGTACCAAGAGCGAGATTCAGGCCTTCGAAGCCTACTTCAAGGCCCAGCAGCTGTTTGGCGTGCCCAAGGCCGGCGAAATCGACTACTCGCATGTGGTCAAGCTGGATCTGGGCAAGGTGGCCCCGAGCCTGGCCGGGCCCAAGCGCCCGCAGGACCGCATCGAGATCGGCCATGTGGCAGGGCAGTTCGACGAGCTGTTCAGCGCTCCCGTGGCCCAGAATGGCTTCAATCTCCCAGCCGATCAGCTGGTGCGTCGCCACGTGGTGAGCCCCGATGGTCCCGAGGCCTTGCAGCCCGAGAGCAAACCCCTGTCGGCCGGTGCGGAGCGCAACAAGGCCGAGATGGTGAGCAACACGCCCGAGACCGGCAAGGTCGAGGCCAGTGCGATTGCTGTTGATGCCAGTCATGCGGTTGCAGCGCCGGAAAAGAGCTTCGATATCGGCAGCGGCGATGTGCTGATTGCAGCCATCACCAGCTGCACCAATACCTCCAACCCCAGCGTCATGCTGGCGGCGGGCCTGCTGGCCAAGAAGGCGGTGCAGGCAGGCCTCAAGGTCAAGCCGCATATCAAGACCTCGCTGGCCCCGGGCTCTCGCCTGGTCACCCGCTATCTGACCGAGGCGGGCTTGCTGCCCTACCTGGAAAAACTGGGCTTTGCGCTGGCAGGCTACGGCTGCACCACCTGCATCGGCAATGCCGGTGATCTCACCCCCGAGATCAATGCCGTCATCACGCAGAACAATCTGGTCTGCTCGGCCGTGCTCTCGGGCAACCGCAATTTCGAGGCCCGCATTCACCCCAATATCAAGGCCAACTTCCTGGCCAGCCCTCCGCTGGTGGTGGCTTATGCGATTGCCGGCACGGTGCGCAAAGACCTGATGACCGAGCCCGTGGGCAAGGGCAAGGGCGGCAAGGATGTGTATCTGGGCGACATCTGGCCCAGCAGCGAGGAGATTCAGGAGCTGCTCAAGTTCGCCATGAATGGCAAGGCCTTCCGCAGCAATTACGAGCAGGTGGCCAGTGAGCCGGGCAAGCTCTGGGAAAAGATTCGGGGGGTGACGGGCTCCACCTACACCTGGCCCGAGAGCACCTATATCGCCGAGCCGCCGTTCTTTGCCGACTTTGCTCTGGATTTGAAAGCGCCATCCGCAGATGGAGAAAGCGCTGCAGGTCAGAAAGGCTCAAACTCCAGCGCGGTGCACGGTGCCCGCGTCATGGCCTTGTTCGGTGACTCCATCACCACCGACCATATCTCGCCTGCAGGCTCCATCAAGGAGTCTTCGCCGGCAGGCAAGTGGTTGCTCGAGCATGGCGTGCAAAAGGCCGACTTCAACAGCTATGGCTCGCGCCGGGGCAACCACGAGGTGATGATGCGCGGCACTTTTGCCAATGTGCGTATCAAGAACCTGATGATCCCCGCCGCAGGCGACGGCTCGCGCGAGGAGGGCGGTGTCACCCTGTTCCGCGACGACCATGGCCGGGCCGAGAAGATGGCCATTTACGACGCGGCCATGAAATACCAGGCCGCAGGCCGTGCCACGGTGGTGCTGGCCGGCGAGGAATACGGCACGGGCTCCAGCCGCGACTGGGCGGCCAAGGGCACGCAACTGCTGGGCATCAAGGCCGTGGTGGCGCGCAGCTTCGAGCGCATTCACCGCTCCAATCTGGTGGGCATGGGCGTGTTGCCGCTGCAGTTCAAGGGCAATGACAGCTGGCAAACCTTGGGTCTGACGGGCGAGGAGTTCATCGATGTGATCCCGGCCGCCGACCTGGCGCCGCAAAGCGATGCCCAGCTGGTGATCACCAGGCCCGATGGCAGCAAGAAAACCGTGACCGTGAAGCTGCGCATCGATACTCCCATCGAGGTGGACTACTACCGCCATGGCGGCATCCTGCCTTATGTGCTGAGGCAGCTGCTGGCTTGATTGCGCCCGCTTGCCAGGCAAAAAGGCCTGTCCTCCTCGGAGGCAGGCCTTTTTCGTGGGCTGGCGCGAGCCCTATTTCATCGAGTGCAGGCCAAACATATTGCCTTCGGTATCGATGGCCAGGGCAATAAATCCATAGGGGCCTATGGAGACTTTGTCGCGGTGCAGGCTGCCGCCGTTGCGTGCAACGCGGGCGGCCTGCTCGGCGCAGTCTTCACAGACGAAATAGACCAGCGTGCCGCCGCCGCCAGAGGGGCATTCCGGCATGCGGACCAGCGCTCCGGTGGCACCAGCGTTATCCGGCTGCCCTGGGAAGGCCCACATCTCCATATCGGGGTGCTCGCCGCCTTCCGGCATGGCCAGCGCTTGCAACTGACAGCCCAGCACGGCTTCGTAGAAGCTCCTGGCGCGCGACATGTCCTGCACGTAGATCTCGAACCAGCCAACGGGATTCATAGCCATCTTCAGCTCCTTGTCTGCTCATCGGTGGAATTACAGATGCTGAGGCCGCAGAGGCTGTGATGCAAGCAGACCCGGCCCTTAACAGGGGCTTCGAACCTGGAACATGGGGCAAGGGCCGGGCGCAGGCTGCAGGGCGCCGGCCCGCGCTCTCAGGGCTTTCTCTGGGCGGCAAGCTTTCTGGCCTTGCGGCGATGCCACCAGAGCCAGATTCCGCTGATGCCCAAGCCGCCCAGCACCAGGCCGTTGAGGCCGGCCAGGATTTCCATCAGCACGCCACCCAGCTCGCCCGTGTGCAGCGGATAGGCCACGGCCACCGCCGCAGCGCCGGGGTCGAGTTCATTCCAGCGCCTGACGTCCAGCACGGCACCGTTGCGCGGGTCCAGCCATACCGAGCTGATGCCGTTGGGGTGCGGCTCGCCCGGGGCGCGAAAGCGGATGCGTACGGCCTGCTTGGCATTGGGCGGCAGCTGCACGAAGCTGGCCTGGGCATCGGGCATGGCCGCGCGGGCCGAGGCCAGCATGGCATCCACATCGGCTGGCAGCGCTTGGGCGGCGCCTTGCACAGCCAGTGCGGGCAGCTTGGGTGGCTTGACTGCCGTGCTGCTGCTGAGCACATTGAGCCAGTCGCCCAGCGGTCGCCATGCCATATAGGCACCGGTGATGACCGACACCGCGATCAGCAGGCCCATGATCACGCCGCCGATGCGGTGCATGTCGAACAGGGCGCGCACCAGGCTTTTGTTGAGTTCTATGTGCCAGTTGCCCGGCCAGCGCTTGGGCCACCAGAGAATGACGCCCGTCAGCAGCAGAAGCACGTAGGCCAGGGTGGTCCAGGCCAGTATGGCCTTGCCATTGGCGTCGAGCAGCAAGGTGCTGTGCAGCTTGAACAGTGTGTTGACAAAGCCCTCGGTCTCGCCGCGGCGGCCCTGCTCCGCTCCGGTGACGGGGTCCAGGTAAATGGTGCCGCGCCAGTCCGCCGCCTGAACGCGCAGCCACAGGCTGTCCTGTGTCTCCTGAGGCAGCCGGAAGCGCAGAGTGGCCTTGCTGCCGAACTCCTCATGGGCTCTTGCCAGTATCGGCGTCAGTGCTGCGGCCTGCTGCGCATGCGTCGTGCGGGCCTGGAACAGCTCGGGGTGCGCCATGCGGTCCAGTGGCTGGCCGATGATGAGCAGGGTGCCGGTGAGCCCGGCCAGAATCAGAATCCAGCCCAGGCCCAGGGCAAACCAGCGATGCAGCCGCAGCCACAGAGAACGTAGCGAAGTCATTGCGCGTGATGGTGTGATGCCCCGCGAGGTGGACTCGCGGGGCCGCCGCTTAGAACGGCAGGGTGGCCTGAACGTACAGGGTGCGTGGCATGCCCACGTATTTGCCACCGCCGTTGTTGTCGGTGGAGCGGGTGAAGTAGCGGCGGTCAAACACGTTCTTCATGCCCACGGTCAGGCGCAGATTGTTCAGCTCCTTGCCGGCCTGATAGCTGGTGCGCAGGCCCAGGATGGCAAAGCCCGGGATATCGCCCAGATTGCCATTGGCGTCTTCCTGCGTGATGTAGGGATTGGGCTTGGCGCTGGTGCCGGGCGTGCCGGGCGAGCGTTGCTTGGACTGGGCGTTCAGATCGGCATTGAAGGTCCAGCGCTCCATCGCGTAACGTGCCGACAGGCCGGCCGTGTGGCGCGAATAAAGCGGCAGGTCGCGGCCTGCGAAGGGACCGGCCTGGCTGGTGGCCTGGGTGAAGGTATAGCTCATGCCCAGCGACAGGCCCTTGAGTGCCGGGTAGTTCTTGCCGAAGTCATAGCGCAGCGCCGATTCCAGACCACGGTGGCGCGTGGCACCCAGATCGGTCCAGATGCCGTTGCCGGTGCCGTCGCCCGGGCGGTCCAGGAACAGCTCCTTGTTGAAGTCGATGTTGAACAGCGTCAGTTCGCCATTCCAGGTGTCGCTCTTGTAGTGCGTGCCCAGCTCGTAGGTCTTGGCCGATTCGGGATAGAGCTGGTTGTTGGACGACTGGGCCAGCTGTGCGTACTGCTGGGGCCCGAAGGACTTGCCGGCATTGGCGAACACCGACCAGTGGCTGTCGACGCGGTAGAGCACCGACAGCGTGGGCAGCCATTCGTTGGCGGCCGCCGTCGGGTAGATGGCCGCTGCGGTCGCGCCCTTGTAGTCCACCACATTGTTGAAGGAGCGGATGCGCTCGTAGCGCACGCCGGGCGTGATGGTCCAGTTGCCCACATCGATGCGGTTGTCGATATAGAAGGCATTGGCCGTGGTGCCGCCCTGGCTGGTCTGGGTGGTGTTCAGCGGCAGGGCCATGGCATCGACCTGGCCGGGCACATAGAAGCCCGAAGTGGCCAGCGCCGTTTCTGAGCTCTTTTCCTTCAGGTAGCGATAGCCAACGCTGACTTCCTGCACCACGGAGCCGGTCTCGAAAATGCGCGAGTAGCGCGGCTCCACGCCGTAGTAGCTGTAGTCGCGCGGTGCGGCCGTGAGGCTGCGCTTGCCGGCATTGGCGCCGGTGGCATCGCGTTCGATATAGCTGCCGCGGAAGGAATCCACGTAGTAGCTGAGCACTTCGAAGTTGTTGCGACCGTCCTTGTAGCTGTACTTGAGCGAGCCGTCGGTGCGGCGGCCCGTGAACTGGTCATAGTTGCGCGTGCTCTGGAACGGGTCGGCGGCGTACTGGGCCGTGGTCAGACCGCCGGGCATCTGGCCCTTGCCCTCGAAGTGGTGCAGCGAAGCGGAAATGCTGCTGTTGTTGCTGAGCTTGTAGCTGCCCTTGACCAGCAGATCGTCGATGTCGGTCTTGTCGTTGCTGCTGCGCCAGCCCTTGCCGTGCGTGCCCGAATACAGCACGGCCAGGCCCAGGCCCGACTCGTTGGTGCCGCCCACAAAGAAGCTGGGCGTGGTCTTCACGTTGCCGCCGTGGCTGTAGATCTCGGTGCCGATGGAGGCTTCGGCCGCAAAAGTCTTGGGAATGGCGCGCGTCGTGAAGTTGATGATGCCGCCCACATTCTGCGGGCCGTAGCGCACCGAGCCTGCGCCGCGCACTACGTCGATGGAGTCCAGATTGCCCAGCGCCACGGGCGCCAGCGACAGCTGGGGCTGACCGTAGGGAGCGTAGGAGACGGGCACGCCGTCCTGCAGCACATAGGAGCGTGGCGACAGGCGTGCGGTCAGACCGCGCACGCTCAGGTTCAGAGAGATATCGCTGCCGCCCGTGCCGTTGCTGTCCTGAACCTGCACACCGGGCACCAGGCGCAGCGCTTCGCGCAAGGTGGCGGCACCGCTTTCCTGGATGCGCTCGCGCTCGACGATGGTGCGGGCGCCTGGATGCTCCAGCACCTTCTCGGCGCTGGACATATCGCCATCCAGCCAGTTGCCGGTGACGGTGACCGAGTCCAGGGCGGCTTCGGCAGTGGCGGTGCTGGCCGTCTGTGCATGAACGGGGCTGGCGAGCACGCCAAGGGCTGCGGCAACGGCAGCGGCGGCGCTGCTCAGGCGAAAAGCGGGGGAGTCGGAAAGATGGAGGTTAGCCATGGGTGTTGTAGGGGAGTGCACACAGCACCTGGCTGGCATGAACAGCGCGCTGCCCCAGCCTTGCGCTGGCGGCATCTCTTGTCTTCAGTCGGGGCCGGAGGGGACTATGTGGCGTTTATTGGCAGGCGCAGATATTAATGAGAATTGCTGTCATTTGGCTGTATGTGGTTATGTTGAGACACAAAAAAAACAGCCTCCCTGTCCGGCAATCTGGCCGTTCGGGGAGGCTGCGTGCGGGAGCTGGACGCTGGCACGGCCCTGCGAGGGCTCAGACGTATTTCCCTGTCAAGCCGCCGTCGGCCACTATTTCCGTGCCCGTGATGTAGCTGGCGGCATCCGAAGCCAGGAAGGCGCAGACGTTCGCCACCTCCCACGCAGTCCCCATACGTTGCAGTGGCACCTGCTGTGCCCGCGCAGCCTTGGCTTCGCCCAGGCCGTCGGAGAACATATGTGCCACATTGGCGGTCACGCGTGGCGTATCGATCAGACCGGGCACAACCGTGTTGGCTCGAATTCCGTGCGGCGCGTACTGCTGTGCAATCATGCGCGTCATCTGGATGACGGCAGCCTTGGTCGTGCAATAGGCGAGATGCGGATAGCCGAGATAGCGCAGTCCCGCGACCGAAGCGATCGAGATGATGGTGCCGGAGCCACGCTGCACCATCGCCGGCAGAACCGCCTGGCAGCTCAGCATCAGACTTTTCACGTTCACGCTGTGAATGCGGTCCAGGTCATCTGCGCTTGTTTCCAGCGGTCCACCCGTCTTGCCTATGCCTACGTTGTGATGGAGCACGTCGATGGCCTGGTGCCTGGCAGTTATGTCTCTGAAGGCCGAGAAGATGTCCTCTTCGCGCGCCATGTCGGCCTGATAGGCAAAGGCGCTGCCACCTTCGGTTTCGATCAGGCGCACGGTCTCCTTGGCAGAGGCAAGATCGCGGTCGATCACGCATACCGTCGCTCCCTGTCGTGCATAGGTGATGCACGAGGCTCGGCCGATGCTCCAGCCAGGAGCGATGGAGCCGCCACCGGCGACGGCGACCGTGCGGCCAGTCAGATCAAGCAGTGCGCGCAAAGGTGGTGCCGTATCGGGAGTTGTGTCGGACATTTCACTGTTTCCCTGCCGCAGCGGGGCTTATGTATGCAATGGCATGTTCGACGGTTTCCCAGATGAATCGGCCCGAAGGGTTCTGCTGCTCTTCGGCGATATGCGCAACCAGTCCTGCCGCGCGCGAGATCACGGCAAACCCGCGCATGATTCTGGTGGGCACGCCGATCTCCCCCAGCAGGGCAGCCACGGCGCCCGTGGCATTGATGGTGATCGCGCGGCCGGCACTTTCGTCCACGGCCTGGGACAGCATCTCCAGGGCGCGAATCCTGTCACCTTTCAGATCCGCCTCCTCGCGTCCCATCTCCAGCAGCTTGTAGGCGCGGGGGTCGACCGGCTTGTGAAGGTGGTGTCCGAATCCGGGGACGGGCGACTTCTGCGACTGGTAGTGACTGGCGATGCTGCGGGCTTCCTCCATGGGACTGGAGGCCGCGATGATGCGGTCGAGCAGTCTCGAGCAGTTCTCCATGGTGCCGACAAACGAGCTGCCCACGGCCAGCAGGCCCGCAGAGACGGCTCCCTGCAGATTCTCCGGTGCGCTCATGTAGACGACGCGGGTGGCAATGGCGCTGGGAGTGAGGCCATGCTCCATCAGCACGATCAGCACCACATCGGTGATGCGCAGGTCCACGGGGCGTGGGCTGCGTCCGAGGATCTGCATGAGCATCACTTCCGTGAACGTCTTCTTGCCCATGAGATCCTGCACGAGATCGGCATCGCCGTAAGTCAGGCTGGTGAGCGTATGCGTGCACAGGCTGGTGGTAGGGGGCTGTTTCATTTGCTTCATGGCTTGCTTTCTTCAGGTGTTGCTGCCGCTGGCAATGGCGAGGTCGCGCACGGCATTCTTGAGAACCTTGCCCACGGGAGAGCGTGGTAGTTCGCTCATGAAGTGGATGCGTTTCGGGGTCTGGACGGGGCCGAGCCGTTCGCGCAGAAAGGCCGCGAGATCGGCTTCGGTGGCCTGTTGCTCGGGTCGCAACTGGACGGCCGCCTGGACGCTC
Organism: Comamonas sp. NyZ500; assembly: GCF_016772095.1. NCBI lineage: Bacteria > Pseudomonadati > Pseudomonadota > Betaproteobacteria > Burkholderiales > Comamonadaceae > Comamonas > Comamonas sp. NyZ500. Next base: position 23,165 of record NZ_JAEIJE010000011.1, read on the forward strand.
TCACCCCATTTGTCGTCGGGAATGCCGAAGACGGCGCATTCATGCACGGCCGGGTGCTGGGCGAGGGCGTTCTCGACCTCGATCGGGTAGACGTTGAAGCCGCCCGTGATCACCATGTCCTTCAGGCGATCCTTCAGATAGAGGTAGCCGCGTTCGTCGAACATGCCGCGGTCGCCGGTGTGCAACCAGCCGTCGACCAGCGTCTCTGCCGTCTTCTCGGGCAAGTTCCAGTACCCGGTCATCACCAGCGGCCCGCGCGCGACGACCTCGCCCACCTCGCCGGTTTCAAGCAAGAGTCCATCGGGAGACATGATGGCCACGTCGCTGTACCAGGTGCGTCGTCCGACCGCTGCCCAGTTGGCTTCTTGCTCGAAGTCTTCAGGGCGCATGACGGTCAGAATCTGGGGGGCCTCGGTCTGTCCGTAGGTGGTGCCCAGCACGGGGCCGAAGAAATTCCTGACCTCGCGGATCTTCTCCGGGGGCATAGGTGCACCGCCGTAGATCAGACGCTTGAGGTGAGGGAAGTCGGCGCGCGTCGTGTCTTGCAAGCCCATCAGCATGTACACCAGGGTTGGCGGCATGAAGCACACCGTGCCGCCGCGATGCTTGAACGTGTCGCGCACCGCCTGTGCACCAGTGCCGTCCATGATCACGTGGCAGCCCCCCTGCGCAAGAATCGGAAGCACATAGGTCGAGGTGCCGTGGGTGATGGGGGCGGCCATGACATAGCGGTCCTGTTCATCGAATGACCAGGCATGGATCTGATTGACGATGTTCGCCATCCACGCGCGGTAGGGCTGCATCACCCCCTTGGGCGCTCCGGTAGTGCCTCCCGTGAACTTGATGGCTTGCGTTGCGTCTTCGTGTAGATCGAAGCTTGGAATCGGTGCGCCTGCGTGCCGGGATATCAGCTGTGCCAGAGTGGGCTGCTCTGCCTCGGCCGTGCCGATCAGGATGCGCCGAGCCCGTGCATCGCTGACCAGATCCCCGTAGCCCGCCTCGACAATCAGGATGCTGGCGTCGACGATGTCGGTGATGCGGCGGATCTCGGATTGCGTGCTCTTGGGGTTCAGGGGCACCCACACCTTGCCGCAGGCCAGCACGGCCAGAAGTGCAACGATATGCTCGGCGCTGTTGGTGGCACAGATGGCCACGCGCGATTGCGGTCTGGGGTCCAGCGCCAGCAATCCGCTGGCCGTGGCGCAGACCTGCTGTGCCAGTTGTTCGAAGCTCAACTGCTCACGCGGCGTGTCGATGGCGATGCGCTGCGGCCAGCGCTGCACCGCGCGCCAGAAGAAATCGATGGGATACATAAGCCTTGTCCTGGTGAGTTAGTTCGCCTTGGCGCCCGATGCCTTCACGACCTCGCTCCAGCTCTTGAGTTCGCTGGCGACGAATTTGCGCATGTCGTCGGGCGTTCCTGGTGCCGTGGTCGCAACCAGTTCAGCCAGTCTTTGCTTGATGCCGGGGTCTTTCAGTGCCTGGTTGAGTGCGGTGTTCAGACGCTTGATGACGACTTCCGGCGTGCCAGCCGGAGCGGAAATGCCGAACCAGGATTGCACTTCGAAGCCGGGGAAGCCCGATTCGGCCAAGGTCGGCACATCGGGCAGCAGGGGGGAGCGCTCCTTACTGGTGATGGCCAGTGCGCGCAGCTTGCCTGCCTTCACATGCGGCATGGACGAGGGCGAGTTGTCAAACATGGACTGCACCTGCCCGCCAAGCAGGTCGGAGACAGCTGGCGCACTGCCCCGGTAGGGAACATGCAGCATGTTCAGCCCGGTCTTCATCTTGAACATCTCGCCGGAGAGATGGATGGAGGAGCCGCTACCCGAGGAGGCGAATGTCAGGCCGTCGCTGGAATTCTTCGCGAACCTGACATAGTCCTGCACCGAGTGGATCGGCAGGCCCGGATTGACCACCAGCAGATTGGGAATCTTGGCGATCAGGCCTACGGGCTCGAAGTCCTTGACGGGGTCGTAGCCGAGCTTGTTGTACAGCGATGCATTGATGGTGTTGGCGATCGTGTAGACGTACAGGCTGTACCCGTCGGCAGGAGCGCGGGCGACGATTTCTGCGCCTACATTGCTGTTGGCGCCGGTACGGTTGTCCACGATGATCGACTGCCCCAGCTCCGTGCCCATCCGGTTGGCGACTAGGCGCGCAACGACATCGGTGGCGCCGCCGGCCGCATAGCCGACGACTAGCTTGAGGGGCTTGGTGGGCCAACTGGTTTCCACGGCCGGTGCCGCTGATGCCAGGCATGAGCCCAGCGTTGCGGCGATGGCGATGCAGATGTTTCTGCGATGCCTTTCCTGCTTCATCATTGTCTCCTTGAAAGGGTTATGGGGGGTCTTCAGCGCTGTCGAACCCCATATGCCGAGAGCCATGGCTTGTTGGCGATTGTTTCAATGAAGCGGGGAAATGAATGAATGAAAACGTCTGCCTGCCGGACGAAATCACTAGGCGAAAACCCTCTGCAGGAGAGGAGAGCAAGACCTTGAGCCGTGGCTTGGCGGTGATGGATGCCGTGCTTGCCGGGCCGCAGGAGGGGATGCGTGTGGCCGAGCTGTGTCGTCAGACCGGTCTTGAGCGCGCCACCATCTATCGCCTGCTGGCGGCATTGCAGGAGGCTCGCTATGTGACGCTGGTCTCACGTTATCGCTACGGGCCCGGCGAGCGCTGGAGGGCGCTGGTGCCCTGCAGCAAGCAACGCGAGGATCTGGCGCAGCGGCTTGCGCCGGTTCTGGCCGCCATCAGCGAAGGGTGTGGGGATGCCGCATTTGCCGTGGTGCGCGACGGTGGTCTGTCCCACTGTATTGCGCGGCATGTGGGCAGCTATCCCATCCAGATTCTGGTGATACAGGTGGGGACGCGCCAGCCCCTGGGGGTCGGTGCCGCCGGGCTGGCGCTGCTCTCGGCGCTGGCAGACCGCGAAGTGGAAGCGGTGCTCGACGTCAACGCGCCAGCGCTTGCCTTGTACGGCGGCATGACCCAGCAGCGCCTGAGGCTGCTGGTGCAGGCCACGCGGGAGCGGGGCTGGTCACTGGTGGGCAACCATGCGACCCAGAATGTGCTGGCGGTGGGCATGCCGGTCTGCGATGCCAGCGGCGATGTGCTGGCAGGTATCAGCGTGGCTGCCACCGAAAACCGCATGCCGCGCGAGCGCCAGCGCCGGATCGTGCAGCTCATGCGCAAAAGCCTGCGCGCCCATGGTTTCGACGCGTTCTGAGCGGCAGGCAGGGGCCATCGCAGCTGCTGCGGCTTAACCCTGTTCGGCCAGCAGGTCCTGCAAGGTCTTGACCTGCAGGCGCAGGCGCTCGTTCTCGGCTTCCAGCTCGGTGACGCGGGCCTGCAGCTCTTCGGGGCTGGCGGCTGGCACGGCTTCTGCCGATTCTTCGGCTTCGGGCTTGGCGGCCTTGGGCTTTTTCTTGGCATCGCGCACGCGCTTGGCGGCCTGCTTGAGGGCGTCGGCACCTTCGGCGGCCACGGCTTGCTGCTCTTCCTCGGGCAGGGTGGCGACCACGGCAGCGGCATTGAGCGAGAGTTCGCCGGCCTTGACCGCGGCCACGACTTCGGGCGCGGCCTTTTCCTGGATGGTCTCGATCATCTTGACCTGACCGGCCGACAGTCGGGCGGCGCGTGCCAGGGCTTCACGTGTGTCCAGCGCTTCGTCGGGCACCTTGGCCACGCTGGCCAGAGCCTGGGCCACCACGGGGTCGGTCTCGCCTTCCCAGGGGGCTTCCTCGCTGGCTGGCTGGGCGGCCTTGGCGGCGTTCACGGCAGCGGCTGCCGCAGCGCGTCGCTCGGCAATGATCTCGCGCTTGCGCAGCGCCAGCACGCCGCGCTGGAAGTCGGAGACAGAGCGGCGGCCCAGATGCTGGTCGATCATCCACAGATGCACGTCGTCCATGTTCTTGAACTGCGTGGCCTGCACGGTGTTGAAGGGCAGGCCGTGCTTGCGGCAGATGCCGTAGCGGTTGTGGCCGTCGATGAGCAGATCGCCCCAGACCACCAGGGAGTCGCGGCAGCCTTCGGAAAGGATGCTGCGCTCCAGCGATTCGTGCTCGTCCGGGGTCAGAGGGTCGATATAGGCTTTCAGGCCTTCGTCAATCTTCAGTTCCATGTGTGTTCTTCAAATTGAGGAGCTGCTTGCGCTTGTTGTCGTTGGGTCTCAACATGAATTCAATTTGAATCCAAGAGAAGACGAGCGAAAGCAGCTATAGAGAAAAGAGCAACGCCCCAGCGTATGGGGCGTTGGAAAAGCAAAGCCGGTCGAGCTTACAGCAGACGCGAAATCAGCGCACCTTCCACAGGGCCTTCCAGCGGAATGCGCACGCGCACGGGGTTGCCTTGTGCGACTTCCACGGGCTGGCCTTCGAGGTTGAACATCTTCTCCAGCTTGACTTGGCGGTTGCCCTGGGGATGAATCACTTCGATGGTGTCGCCCACGGCGAAACGGTTCATGGTTTCAATCTCGGCCATGCCGTCGGCATAGCCGCGCACCGCGCCCACGAAGTGGCTGCGCTGCAGCACGCTGTGGCCGGTTTCGTAGTTCTGGTAGTCGTTGGCAGGGCGGCGCTCCAGCAGGCCGCCGGTATAGCCGCGGTTGGCCAGACCTTCGAGTTCGGTGATCAGATGCGGGTTGAACGGACGGCCGGCCACGGCGTCGTCGATGGCGCGGCGGTAGGTCTGGGCCGTGCGGGCCACGTAGTACAGGCTCTTGGTGCGGCCTTCGATCTTGAGCGAGTCCACGCCGATCTTGGTCAGGCGCTCCACATGCTCCACGGCGCGCAGGTCCTTGGAGTTCATGATGTAGGTGCCATGCTCATCTTCCATGATGGGCATCATCTCGCCGGGGCGGCCTTTTTCCTCGAGCAGATAGATGGCATCGGCCTTGGGGTGGCGTTGCTGGTCGCCGCAGGTGCTGGTGAACTGGTTGTCCAGATCGTTCTTGGCTTCTTCGAAGTTGAAGCCGTTTTCCATGGTCTGGCCCAGCGCCTCGCCGGTGTTGGGATCCACGGCCGCGTCATGCGTCTTGTAGTCCCAGCGGCAGGCGTTGGTGCAGGTGCCCTGGTTGGGGTCGCGGCGGTTGAAGTAGCCCGACAGCAGGCAACGGCCCGAGTAGGCGATGCACAGCGCGCCGTGCACAAACACTTCCAGCTCCATGTCGGGGCATTCCTGGCGGATCTTCTCGATCTCGTCCAGGCTCAGCTCGCGCGACAGGATGATGCGCGAGACGCCCATCTTCTGCCAGAACTTCACGGTGGCGTGGTTGGTGGTGTTGGCCTGCACGGACAGATGGATTTCCTGCTCGGGCCATTTTTCCTTGACCATCATGATGAGCCCGGGGTCGGCCATGATCATGGCGTCGGGCTTCATGGCGATGATGGGTTCGATGTCGCGCAGATAGGTGCGGACCTTATCGTTGTGTGCAATCAGATTGCTGGTCAGGAAGAACTTCTTGCCGCGTGCATGCGCCTCGGCAATGCCCTGGCCGATCTGCTCCAGGCGGAATTCGTTGTTGCGCGCGCGCAAGCTGTAGCGCGGCTGGCCGGCGTAGACGGCGTCGGCACCAAAGTCGTAGGCGGCGCGCATCTTGTCGAGCGAGCCGGCAGGCAGCAGCAGTTCGGGGGCTTTGAGGGTCATGATGGCGCTATTGTCCCGCATAGCGCTTTTCACCGTGGCTTGCTAAGGCTACGCGGTCTGTAGCAGCTGCGCGTGCAGTTGCCGCGCAGGCAAGGACAGCGATGCCGACCCAGCCGGCGTGCACAGCAGCAGCTGGCGCTGCGCCCAGGCGTCGGACAGCGGCACGGCCGCCACGCCGGTGGCGGCGCCGTGACGCTGCACGGCAGCTAGCGGCAGCACGGCAATGCCGACGCCCTGGCCCACGAGCTGGCACAGACCTTCGAAATGCTGCAGCTGGACCTGGATGCGCAGCAGCCGGTCATTGATCTGCAAGGCCTGTTTCTGCAGCAGCTGCTGCAGGGCGGATTCGCGTGGCAGGCCGACCCAGTTCTCGTTCAGCAGCTCGGCCAGTTTCAGTTGCGAGCGTCCGGCCAGCGCATGGCCCAGCGGCAAGGCGGCGGCCAGCGGGTCCGGCCTCCAGGGCTGGCAGTGCAGGCCAGCCAGCGCCGCCGCGTCTTCGGCATCCCAGGCGGCCACGCCGATATCGCACAGGCCCTGGCGCAGTCCGGCCAGCACTTCGCTGCTCGGGCATTCCTGCAGCTCCAGGGCAATCTGCGGGTGCTGGCGCAGAAAGCCGCTGACGGCCAGCGGCAGATGCTCGCGCACGGCCGAGGTATTGCCGCGCAAACGTATCTGCCCGGCCAGGCCGGCGCCGAATTCGCCCATGGCCCCGCGCAGGAGCTGCATCTGGCTGAGCACCTGGCGTGCATGCTGGCCCAGGGTGTGACCAGCAGCCGTGGGCTGCACGCCGCGTGCCTGGCGAATGAGCAGCGCCGTGCCCAGAAGCGCCTCCATGCCGCGCACGCGCTCGCTGGCCGAGGCCAGCGTGAGATGGCTGCGCTGTGCCGCTGCCGTCAGCGTGCCGCTGTCGAGGATGTGCACAAACAGCTGGAGGTCGGTCAGGTCAAAGCGCATGGGATTCAAGCCTAAGGTTTATACGAAGTCTGGATTTGAATAATCCCGTTGGTAAAGAGTCTTGTGTCGAAGGATTATCAGCGCTAAGCAAGAGAAAGATAGATCTTGCCGGTGTTTAAAGATTCGGATAATACGAAGGATTGATGATGTGGAACGAAGGCTGGATGGCTGCGGCAACCATTGCCGTGTTTGGCCTAGCGGGTTGTGTCAAAGGCGTGGTGGGTCTGGGTCTGCCCACGGTTTCCATGGCCTTGCTGGCGGTGTTCATGCCGCCTGCGCAGGCAGCGGCCTTGCTGCTTTTGCCGTCGCTGGTGACGAATCTGGTGCAGATGCGGCCCGTGGCGGGTTTGCGTCCCCTGCTGCAGAGACTGGGCTGGATGCAGCTGGGCATTGTGCTGGGCACGCTGGGCGGCGTGGCCCTCTGGGGCGGAGTCGGCAGCCTGCCCGCAGCCAGGCCGGCTCTGGGCCTGGCGCTGGTGATGTACGCCCTGTGGGGGCTGTCGGGCCTGCGCTGGCAGACGCCGGCGCCGCACCAGGCCTGGCTGGGCGCGGCATGCGGCTTGCTGACGGGCGCCATCACGGCGGTTACCGGTGTCTTTGTCGTGCCAGCCGTGGCCTTTTTGCAGTCGCTGGGCCTGTCCCGTCCCGCACTCATGCAGGCCATGGGCCTGTGCTTTACCACTTCCACGCTGGCCCTGGGTGCTGGTTTGCTCTGGCAGGGTCAGGGCCTGGGTGCGCAGGCGCAGGAGATGGGACTGGGACTGGGACTGCTGGCTTCGGCCCTGATGCTGATTCCGGCGCTGGCCGGCATGCACTGGGGCGAGTTGCTGCGCGAGAAACTCTCGCCCGAGCTTTTCCGGAAGCTGCTGATGCTCAGTCTGCTGGTCCTGGGGGTCTACCTGTGCTTCTAAGTGGCCGGGGCAGCAGCGACATTGCCGCCGCCCCGGCGTTCGGGAGGAGGGCGGCAATGTCATCTCGGGGCGGTTAAAGGCGGAAGACCTTGACGGCCTGACCGCGCTCGACCTCCCAGTGCTGCTGGCTGCGCAGGCGCTGTGCCTGCCCCTCGCTGCGCGCATTGTGCTGTGCCAGCTTGATGGCCAGCAGCTCGCGCGCCAGCCGTTTGTTGGCATGCTGGCTGCGTTCGCTCATGACCTTGACGGCAATCCCGCTGGGCACATGCAGGGCGTGGACGGCCGAGTCCGTGGTGTTGACATGCTGGCCGCCCTTGCCCGAAGCCTTGCAGGACTGGAACTGGATCTCGCCGTCCATGGCCAGCTGGCGCGGGGGCTCGCAGCGCTGCACGGCGACGAACCAGTTCTTGCGCGGATGCCGGGGCCGGAAGGGGCTGGCGAAGATCCACTGGATGGTGCCCAGCCATTCGCGCAGGGCAGGTGTCTCGCGCTCGCAGCGCAGCAGCACCGACCTGTAGCCGGCCGGGGTGCGGAACTCCTCCAGCACCTCGACCGCGAGATCCTCGGCGGCGCAGGCCTGCAGCAGCTTGCGCAGGGTCAGCTGCAGCGCGTATTCGCACTCTGCGGGACCGTGGGCCGAGCTCAGTTGCATCAGCAGCATTGCAGGGCTCCCTTCTTGTAGGTCAGCAAGGGCTTGAGGCGTGCAACCAGCTCTACCAGGCCGGCTTGTTGCAGACTGGCGACCACGGAATCCACATCCTTGTAGGCCTGGGGGGCCTCCTCGTAGACCAGCTCGCGGTCGGCGCAGACCACGGCGCTGCCAAAGCGCGTGCGCAGCAGCTCGTCCAGCGTGAAGCGGGGCCGCAGCCGGCCCATGCAGTCCGTGCGAGCCCATTTGCGGCCGGCGCCGTGGGCCAGCGAATCCAGGGCCTCGTGCCGGCCGGCGACGGGCCGCACCAGATAGCTGTAGTCGCCGCGCGAGCCTGGAATGACGACCAGGCCCCGGTCTGCCGGTGTGGCGCCCTTGCGATGCAGAAAGCCATCCTGGCCCTGCCAGTGGTGGGCAAGCACATGGTTGTGCGTGATGTCGAGCACGGCCTCGCCCTGGCTGCGGATCGCGCGCAGCAGGCGCTGGGCGATGCTGCTGCGGTTGAGCCGCGCATAGTCGATTGCGGCATCGTGCTGCAGCAGGTATTGCCTTGCGGCTTCGCTGCCGGCGGCCAGGCCGTCGTGGCTGAAGCGCTGCACATGCTCGCGCAGTATGGAGCCGCCAAGGCCCCGCGAGCCGCTGTGCACCATGAGGTGCACGCGCTTTTTGTCGAGCGCGCCTTCCTCGTAGAGGGTCTCGACCTGCTGTAGTTCGGCAAAGTGGTTGCCGCCGCCTATGGTGCCCAGACTCTGCAGCAGATAGGCCGGATCGGCGACGCCGCTGGTCTGCGCAATCTGCTGCAGCTGCCCCATGTCCACGGTCTCCAGCAGCTCCAGAGGCAGAGGGCCGTCGATATTTCCCACGGCTTTTTCGAGCTTGGTAGCCGAAGTCCTGTGCACGGCCAGGTCGGTCGCGTACAGGGACATGCCGCAGCCTATATCGCCGCCGACCAGGGCCGGGTAGAAGCGTTCTGTCGAGAAGAATGCCGCGCCCACGGGATAGCCCCGGCCCGGATGCAGGTCGGGAAGACCCACGGCGGCGCGGATGCCGTCCAGATTGGCGGCGGTGGTGTGAAGTTGCTGGATGGCAGCGTCCTCGATCCAGACGCTGCGGTTGGCGAACACCTTGATATAGGTGTCCGAAAAAGAATTGCCCATGAATGGCCCTTGGTCGAATGCATGAAATCAGCGATGGGGCAGTCGCGACATGCTCGGCCGAGGGCATCCGGGAATTCACGCGCAGCACAAGGCCTGGCCCCATGTCGTTCCATGGGCCGGGCGAGGTCTGCAGCGTGGCGGGAAGCGCTAGAAGGCTTTAGGCGTGCACGACTGCAAAGGGATTTGTCGTCTGGGACATGGCTCTCTCCTTTGCGTGAGTGGGTGAAGCGCGCAATCCTGCATGGAGTGCGGCAAAGAAAGGCATGCTATGGACTGGCGGGCGGCGGCGCAAGCCATGCAGCTCGGTGCGTTGCGGATTGGCCACAGATAGAGAAAAGCCCCGCAGGCCGTGCCTGCGGGGCTTGGGGGACAGCGCGGGGTCCAGTCCTGCTTCAGTCCTGAGGTCTGAAGCCGATTACCAGATCCGAGGGCACCTTGCCGTCGATATCGCGCGGCAGCTTGTCGGTCTTGTGCAGGGCGCGCACCACGGCCTCATCCCAGGCCGCGTTGCCGCTGGACTTGGAGATCGTGGCACTGGTGATGGTGCCGTCCGGTGCCGTGCGCACGCGGACCTCGGCACGCGGATTGCCGCTGACCGCATCGGGGTAGACGATGTTGGGCTTGACGCGCGCGGCCACCTTGGCGGCATAGCCGGCCGACGGTCCGCCGCTGGCACTGCTGCCCGCGCCGCCCGTGCGGCTGCCGCCGCTGCCGGCCTGATCGCTGCCGCCGGAGCCGCCGGCCAGTCCTTGCAGGCGTGCCAGCTCGGCCTTGCGACGGTCATCGGCTGCCTTGGCATCCCTGGCGTCCCTGGCCGCCTTCTCCTTGGCTTCCTTGGCGGCTTTTTCCTTGTCGGCCTTGTCCTTCTCGGCTTTTTCCCTGGCAGCCTTGTCCTTGGCGGCTTTCTCGGCTTTCTCTTTCTCAGCCTTTTCCGCTTTTTCCTTCTCGGCCTTGTCCTTGGCCACCTTTTCGGCCTTTTCCTTTTTCTCGTGCTCGAGCTTTTCCTTGCGTTCCTTCTCCGCCTTTTCAGCCTTCTCGGCCTTTTGTTTTTCCAGCTGCGCCTTTTCGGCCTTTTCCTTCTCGGCCTTGTCCTTTTCGGCTTTTTCCTTGCGCTCTTTTTCGCGCTGTTCGCGGGCTTCCTGCTCGGCCTTTTCCTTCTTCAGCTGCTCCTGCTTTTTCTTTTTGGCCAGGGCAATCTCGGCCTCATGATCGTCGTCATGGGCCTGAGCCTTGGGGGCAGGCGCAGGAGGAGGCAGCGGTGCCACCACGGGCTCCGGCGGAGGTGGTGGCGGCTCGGGAGCCGGAGCCGGCTCCGGCGTGGGCTCCGGAGCGGGAGGCGGCGGTGTCACGGCGGCTGCGGAAGCCGGGGCGGAACTGCTCCAGACCTCGGCTTCGACCATGGCCTCGTCGGCTTCTTTGGGGGGGCGCACCGTCCACAGCAGGGCCGCGATCAGCAACCCGTGCGCGGCCAGGGCGAGCGACCATGAGCGCGCCCGGCCTTTGGGGCGGGGCGGGGCAAACTGATCGCGATCTTGCTGGTTAGGCATGGTGAATTGGTGGTCTGCGCGGGCTGCGGCTTCAAGGCATCAAAGTCGCGGCCGGCGGCAGAGCTTCCTGTAGGGGATCAATTGCTGGAAGAGGAAACGACGCCGAAGGCAATGCGCTTGACGCCGGCCTTGGACAGCGTGGTGTGCGCCTTCATGACGTCGTCAAAAGGCAGACCCTTGTCGGCGATGATCTGGATGGCGCTGTCCTCGCCCTGGCCTTGCTGCCAGGACTGGGCCAGACCCTTGAGGTCGTCGAGCTTGATGGTCTGGTTGTTGCTGCCGTTCTTGAACTGGATGCTGCCGTCCTTGTCGAGCAGCACATAGGCAATGTTCTTGGTCGGCGGGCGCGAGGACTTGCCCGCGCTGGGTACGTTGATGGAGCCCGGCGTGAGCATGGGGGCCGTCACCATGAAGATGATGAGCAGCACCAGCATCACGTCGATGAAGGGCACCATATTGATTTCGTTGACGGTGCGGCGATTGCGACCGCGTGAACTCATGGCTGGCATGGATCACACTCCTTACAAATAGGCTGCTTGGCGCGCAGCCGTCCTGCTTGCGCGAGGCTCAATCCAGAGGCGCAGTGCAAAGGCCCGCGGGCCTTGTGTCCTGTCAAGGCCAGAGGCCTGAAGCGACTCGGGAACCGTTTCATCTCAATGGCCGGAGGCGGAGCCGCTGGCGGTGGCACCGACATTGCGCTGCAGGATATTGGAGAACTCCTCGATGAAGGTCTCTTCCTGGCTGGCGATACGGTCGATGTGGTGGGCGTAGCGGTTGTAGGCCGTCACGGCGGGGATGGCTGCAAACAGACCCATGGCGGTGGCGACCAGGGCCTCGGCAATGCCGGGGGCCACGGTGGCCAGCGTGATCTGCTCCATATTGGCAAAGCCGGTGAAGGCGTGCATCACGCCCCACACGGTGCCGAACAGGCCGACATAGGGCGAGACCGAGGCCACGGTGCCCAGGAAGGACAGGCCGGATTCGATCTCGTCGAGTTCGCGCTGAAAGCTTGCGCGCATGGCACGGCGCGTGCCGTCCATCAGCGTGGCGACATCGCCGATGCGGCGCTCGCGCAGCTTCTGGTACTCACGCATGCCGCTGGCAAAGATGCGCTCCATGGGGCCGCCGGTCTTGGCGTTCTGCGCGGCAGAGGCATAGAGGTCGTTGAGGCTGGTGCCCGACCAGAAGTCCTGCTCGAAGTTGTCGTTGAGCGAGCGCACTCGCTTCAAGGTCTGGGCCTTGCGAAAAATGGTGGCCCAGCTCGCTATGGATGCGATCACCAGGATCAGCATGACCAGTTGTACCACCCAGCTGGCCTGCATGATGAGGCTGAGGATGGACACGTCTTGGGAGTTCATGAAAGTTGCTCCAGGATATGGTTCGGAATTCTCGCGGGGCGCATGGTCTTGCCATCCACCCACCCAATTCGGATGGAGCCCGTGCACAGCGGCGTGGGCTCTTGGGCGTGACTGTCGGAATGGACCAGCAGCGCCTGCTGCTCGATTGTGAGCGAAGCGCGGCCGGCACTTTTCAAGCTAGCGGTAACAAAGAGTTGGTCATCGAGTCGCGCCGGGTGCAGATATTCAAGCTGCGCAGACGTTACGACAAAGATGCCGCCGGTTTGTTCCCGCAACTTTTGCTGGGCGATGCCCAGCGAGCGCAACCACTCGGTGCGGGCACGCTCGAAGAACTTGAGGTAGTTGGCATAGAACACGGCGCCGCCGGCATCGGTGTCTTCCCAGTAAACGCGCATCGGGAATGTGAACACCCCGGCTGCGGCGGCTTGCATGGCATCGGCCCCGTCAGGCAAAGGCGCTGGTTGGCTCTGCATCATCACGGATTCAGCAGAAGAGCTTTTTCATGCGAGCAATGGCTTCCTGCAGCTGCTCCATGGAGTTGGCGGTGGAAAAGCGCACATAGTTCGCCGTCTCGGCCTGACCGAAGTCGCGGCCGGGGGTGATGGCCAGGTGAGCCTGGTTCATTAGCGCATAGGCAAAGTCCCAGCTGCCTTTCACGCCGAGCTTTTCGGCGGCAGCGCGGCAGTCGGCCCAGGCGTAGAAAGCGCCGTCGGGCTTGACGGGCACGGGCAGGCCTATCGATTCGAGAGCCGGGATGAAGTAGTCGCGGCGGGCCTTGAACTCGGCGCGGCGGCGTTCGTATTCGGCAATGCTCTCGGGCTCGAAGCAGGCGAGGGCCGCATACTGCGATACGGTGCAGGCACAGATGAACAGATGCTGGGCCAGCATCTCGATGGGCGCGACCAGCGACTCGGGCACGACCATCCAGCCCAGGCGCCAGCCCGTCATATTGAAATATTTGCTGAAGCTGTTGATGGAGATGATGTCATCGCCCAGCTTCAGGGCCGATTGGCCAAAGGCTTCGTCGTAGGACAGGCCCAGGTAGATTTCGTCGACGATGGTCAACCCGCCTTTGGCGCGCACGACGTCGTGGATGCGGCGCAGCTCATCGGGAGCAATCGAAGTGCCCGTGGGGTTGGACGGCGAGGCCAGCATCACGCCGCGCGTGCGCTCGCCCCAGGCTGCTTCGACCTTGGCGGCGCTGAGCTGGAAGCGCTCCGCCGCCGAGGAGGGGATGAGCACCGGCTTGCCCTCGGCCGCCGAGACAAAGTGGCGGTTGCAGGGGTAGCTGGGATCGGGCATCAGCACCTCGTCGCCCTCGTCGATCAGAGCCAGACAGGCCAGCTGCAGCGCGGCCGAGGCGCCGGCCGTGATGATGATGCGGCGCGCCGGCACATCCACGCCGAAGCGGCTGGCGTACCAGGCGCTGATGCGCTCGCGCAGCTCGGGCAGGCCTGGTGCCTGGGTGTATTGCGTGCGGCCGTCGCGGATGGCGCGCTCTGCCGCTTGCTGCACCAGAGGCGGGGCGCTGAAGTCCGGCTCGCCAATGTTCAGATAGATCATGGGCGTGCCGCTGGCGCTGGACTGGCGGGCCACTTCCTGCGCGTGCTTGGCCATTTCCATGACGTAAAAAGGCTCGATACGTTGGGCGCGGCGGGAAAGCTCGATGACGGACATGGACGACGTTATTCTTTCAATCAATCAGCGTTCGGGTGCAGTCTGGTGCCGGAGGATGCAGCCGGTATAGCAGCCTGGCACCCATAAAAAAACTGCAACCAGCCAGCCGGTGCACGATAGCACCTGCGGCCCTGTTGCAGTATTTGCATTGACTATGCATGTGGCGCCAGCAGGGCCGCGCAGGCACGGCGCTGCAGCTCAAGCGGTTCAGCTGGCGGACTTGTTGGCGCGGTCATGCGCCACTTCGGTGGCGCGCAGCTCGGGAGCCAGTCCGTTGAGCACGGCGTTGACATACTTGTGACCGTCGGTGCCGCCGAATTCCTTGGCCAGCTCGATGCACTCGTTGAGCACCACGCGCCAGGGCACGTCGGGGCAGTTCTGGAACTCGTACACACCAATCCACATGCAGGCATGTTCGATGGGCGAGATCTCGGTCAGGCCGCGATCGAGCTTGGGCGTGATCAGTGCGTCCAGTGCAGCTTCGTTTTCCACGCAGCCGCGCAGCAGTGCATCGTAGTGCACCACGTCGGCCTTGTGAAAGCCGGCCAGATCGCGCGTGAAGCGGTCGATGTCGAGCACCGCATTGCGGCCCACGATGTGCTGATACAGGCCTTGCAGTGCGAACTCGCGTGCGCGGCTGCGATTGGATTTGGAGCCCGCCTTGCGTGCGCCGGTGCTGGTCAGGCCGGTGCGCTTCTGGGGAGGGCGGCGCGAGCCGGACTCGCTGGATTGTTCTTCACTCATGATCGTCGTAGGAGTTGAGCAGATTGGCCATTTCCACGGCGACCTGGGCGGCGTCGCGGCCCTTGTCTACCTGGCGGGCAATGGCTTGCTCCATGTTTTCAGTGGTGATGATCGCGTTGGCGATCGGCAGGCGGTAGTCCAGGGACAGGCGTGTCACGCCTGCGCCCGATTCGTTGGCTACCAGCTCGAAGTGGTATGTCTCCCCACGGATGATGCAGCCCAGCGCCACCAGGGCGTCGTACTGATCGGTGTCGGCCAGTGTTTGCAGCGCCACGGGCACTTCGAGTGCGCCGGGGACGGTGACATGGTCGATGTTCTCGCTCTTCACACCCAATGCCAGCAGCTCATCGCGGCAGGAGGCAAACAGGGTGTTGGTAATGCTTTCGTTGAAGCGTGCTTGCACGATGCCGATCTTCAGTTCGGCGCCGTTGAGGTTCTGGCCTTGGCCTTTTTCTGCGTTTTGCATCTGGTGTTCCGTCTCTTATTCTTTGGGGATGTAACCCGTGATTTCCAGGCCGTAGCCCGCCATGCTGGGCATGCGGCGGGGCTGACCCATGAGGTGCATCTTGCTCACGCCCAACTCGCGCAGGATTTGCGCGCCCACGCCATAGGTGCGCAGGTCCATGCGGCCACGCTCCGGCGCCTGGGCCGAACGGGCCTTGCCTTCGAACTGGGTCAGCAACTGCTCGCCGGACTCGCTGCAGTTGAGCAGCACGGCCACGCCCTGGCCATTGCCGTTGATGTACTTGAGGCTTTCGTCCAGGCACCAGGAATGCTGGTTGCGGCCGGTTTCGAGCGCATCGAGCACCGATAGCGGCTCGTGCACGCGCACGGGCACGGTGGTGTCGGGCTGCCATTCGCCCTTGACCAGTGCCAGATGCACGGAGCCGCTGGGCACGTCGCGGAAGGCATGGGCGATGAATTCGCCATGAGCCGTCTGCATGGGGCGGCTGCCCACTTTCTGCAGCAGGGATTCGTTGCGGCTGCGGTATTCGATGAGGTCGGCAATCGTGCCGATCTTGATACCATGCTCGGCGCAGAACAGCTGCAGATCGGGCAGGCGGGCCATGGTGCCGTCGTCCTTCATGATCTCGCAGATCACGGCCGAGGGCGTGCAGCCTGCCAGCGCGGCCAGATCGCAACCAGCCTCGGTATGGCCGGCGCGCATGAGCACGCCGCCGTCCACGGCCTGCAGCGGGAAGATATGGCCGGGCTGCACCAGATCGCTGGGCTGGCTGTTCTTGTTCACGGCCACCTGGATGGTGCGCGCGCGGTCGGCGGCCGAGATGCCGGTGGTCACGCCTTCGGCGGCTTCGATGGAAATGGTGAAGGCCGTGCTGTACACGGTGCCGTTGCGCGCGGCCATGGGCGGCAGCTTGAGGAATTCGCAGCGCTCGCGGGTCAGCGTCAGGCAGATCAGGCCACGGCCGAAGCGGGCCATGAAGTTGATGGCCTCCGCCGTGACATGGTCGGATGCCAGAACCAGATCGCCTTCGTTCTCACGGTCTTCTTCGTCAACGAGAACGACCATGCGGCCGGCACGCATTTCCGCCACGATTTCTTCGACGGGCGAGATGGGCACAGGTTGGAGGGAGCTGTTCATGGAATGCCTTCTTGGACGTGAACTGGATGCGATGCACTGCAGTCGGCGGCTGGCGCATGACACGCACCAGTGAGGCATTGCCGACGCCGCCATGGGCGCAGGCAGGACTTCCAAAGAACGTGTGAGGCGGGAGGCCGCCTGGGCGGAGCCGCTTTCTGCAGGACAAGGCCTTGCGGAAAGCGCTCATTCTATTGCAGAGCGGGCTTTGAGCGCGCAAGCCGACCCTGAAACCATGATGCAGTGCAAGAACCGGATGCAGTTCCAAGGCGTGGCATCCGGCAAGAGCCGCCCCGCCGCATGGCCCGCCCCAGCAATGATGCCGTCCCCCTTGGGGGGAAGCGGCAAGGCTGCTCAGGGGGCTTACAAATACTCATGATCCTTGAGCACCACATCGCTGTCGGGATAGGCACAGCAGGGCAGCACATAGCCTTCGGCCTGCTCTTCGGTAGTCACACCCGGCCACTCGATGTCGTAGTGCACGCTGCCCGACACCAGCTGGCCCATGCAGGTGCGGCAGGTGCCGTTGCGGCAGGAACTGGGCCAGTTCACGCCGCCGCTCTCCAGCGAGTCCAGCAGGGACTGGTCGGCCCAGGCGTCGACCTGCTGGCCGCTGGGCTCGCACTTGGCGATGAAGAAGGGAGGGGCAAAAGCAGAGTCGTTGGACATGAGGCGCTGTAGTGATTCTTTGCAAAACCCGTTGTTTTAGCCGGTTTTCCAAGGCCGTGGGCCCGGTGCGGATTGCCTGTTTTTTCAGCGCTGAAAAATGAACCTTTTGAAATCAATGACTTGCCTGACTTATTCATGGGGCGAGTGCAGTTGTTCACAAGGATGTCCAGCGTAGGACGGGATAAGTGGCTGGTTGTCGGATAGGATCTGATCAAAAAACAGGCAGTTTGAAAAATTCAATATAAATCAATTGCTTGAGCCATTGCTGCAAAAGCTATTCAGGCTTGTCCACAGGCTTGTTGAGAAAAATTGGGGAAAAGCCCGTCGCTTGTGGATGACTGATTTTTGCTATTAATAGAAGAGCTTGTAGCGAATGCAGGCATTGAAATTTGAATAGTTTTAATATTGAAACCAAGTTATTTTTTGCGGTAAATGCTCCCGGATTGATAGCATTCTCCAGACTTACCCGCAGGCAGTCGCAAACGCTACGCTGCGCTGCAGCATGGGCGCTTAAAGTGGCTGCATCAATGCACAAGCAAGGAGCAGCACATCATGGCAATGGATTTTCAAGGTCGTGTGGCCATCGTGACGGGAGCGGGCGGCGGTCTGGGGCGTCTGCATGCGCTGGCCCTGGCCAGGCGCGGTGCCAAGGTGGTGGTCAACGATCTGGGCGGCGCGGTGGACGGCTCGGGCGGTTCGGCCACGGCGGCGCAGCAGGTAGTGGATGAAATCCGCGCGGCGGGCGGCGAGGCGATTGCCAACGCGGCCTCCGTGACCGACTTCGACGCCGTGCAGGCCATGGTCAAGCAGGCCATCACGGCCTGGGGGCGCGTGGACATTCTGGTCAATAACGCCGGCATTCTGCGCGACAAGAGCTTTGCCAAGATGGACATGGCGGACTTCCGCCTGGTCGTCGACGTGCACCTGATGGGCGCGGCCAATTGCTGCAAGGCGGTCTGGCCCTATATGCAGGAGCAGAACTATGGCCGCATCGTGATGACGACCTCGTCCACGGGCCTCTATGGCAATTTCGGCCAGGCCAACTATGGCGCGGCCAAGCTGGCCCAGGTGGGCCTGATGCAGACGCTGGCCATCGAAGGGGCCAAACACAATATCCGGGTCAACGCGCTGGCCCCCACGGCGGCCACACGCATGACGGCGGGTCTGCTGCCCGAGCCGGTGCTGGAAGCCTTGAAGCCGGAGGCCGTGGTGCCTGCCATGCTGGTGCTGGCGCATGAGAGCGCGCCCACGCGCACCATTGTCTGCGCCGGCGCAGGCGGTTTCGAGGCCGCTCATATCACCATGACCGAAGGCGTTTATCTGGGCATGGGTGAGACCGTTCCCGAAGAGTTGGCCGCGCGTCTGGCTGAAGTCACGGCCAGCGAAGGCCAGCAGGTGCCGGCCAGTGGCGCCGTCCAGGGACAAGTGGAAGTGGGCAAGGCCATGAAAGCGCATGGACATTGATCAAGGCCAAGGTCGCTGAATTTTCTGCCCTGTGAGAGTGGCAAGAGCGGCAGGCGATTGCGATTAGCACAGCTGAAAAAAAGCCCTCTCGCGAGGGCTTTTTCTGTTTTGGAGTGAGCATGTGCTCATGTTTGGGTTGCTGTTAACCTGACAAATTTCTGGCAGAGGCCCTGGCTCTTGGCGGCTCAACAGGCCGAAAAACGTGGTTAAGCGGCCAGCCGCCATCGCGTTGCGTCTTGTTTCTCTATCATTCGCCGTCTGGGCGCGATTGGGCAGACGAAGTTTGTCGTCAGCGTCTTCACTAAGAAGGTAAGAACAATGAAGACATCGCAGGCCGCCGTGAACATGCCCACCGCCGAAAGGCTGCTGGGCATTCGTCGCGGCATCGAGAAAGAGGGACTGCGGGCATTGGCCACGGGCTCGCTGGCCCTGACGCCGCACCCGGCGGAACTGGGCTCGGCTCTCACGCACCCGCACATCACCACCGATTACAGCGAGTCCCAGCTGGAACTCATCACCGGCGCGCGCCTGGGTGTCGAGGAATGCCTGGACGAGCTGACCGAAGTCCATCAGTTCGTGCTGCGCAACCTCAGCGAAAGCGGCGAGCTGATGTGGAACTCCAGCATGCCCTGCCGCCTGCCCACCGACGAGACGATTCCGCTGGGCCGCTATGGCAGCTCGCACTCGGGCCGTTCCAAGAGTGTGTACCGCATGGGTCTGGGCCATCGCTATGGCCGCCGCATGCAGACCATCTCGGGGATTCATTACAACTGGTCGCTGCCCGGAGTGAGCAGCGACCAGTACTTTGCGCTGATCCGCAACTTTCGCCGCAACGCCTTTGTGCTGCTGTATCTGTATGGCGCCTCTCCCGCGCTGTGTCCCTGCTTTGTGGAGGGGCGCGAGCATCGCCTGCAGCCGCTGGGCGACGGCAGGCATGCGCTGTACCTGCCCTATGCCACATCGCTGCGCATGGGGCGCCTGGGCTATCAGAGCGACGCGCAGTCCAGCATCAATGTCAGCTACAACGGACTCGACGGCTATGCGGACTCGCTGCACGAGGCGCTGACCCGTCCCTATCCGGCCTACGAGCAACTGGGCGTGCGCAACCCCGGTGGCGACTACAACCAGCTGGGCACGGGCCTGCTGCAGATCGAGAACGAGTTCTACGGCACCATCCGCCCCAAGCGTACCGTCAAGAGCGGCGAGCGCCCGCTGCACGCGCTGCGCGAGCGCGGTGTGGAATATGTGGAAGTGCGGCTCATGGATATCGATCCCTATGAAACCGTGGGCATTGCGCCGGCCACCATGCGCATGATCGACGTCTTCCTGCTGCACTGCCTGCACAGCGACAGCCCCGACGACACGCCCCAGGAAATTGCCGACCTCAAGCACAACCAGCATCTGGCTGCGGAACAGGGCCGCGAGCCGGGCCTGAAGCTGGTGCGCAACGGCCAGCAGGTGCTGCTGACCGACTGGGCACAGGAAGTGCTCGAGCAATGCCGTCCCTATGCCCAGGCGCTGGATGCTGCTCATGGCACAAGCGACTACAGCGCTGCGCTGGATCAGGCCCTGGCCCGCGTGCAGGACGCGCAGTCCACGCCCTCGGCCCATGTGCTCAAGGAGCTCACCAGCGCCTATGACAATCGTTTCATAGACTTCATGACCACGCAGTCCGCCAAGGCGCGCGATGCCTTGCTGGCCATGCCCTGGACGGCCGAGCAGCAGGCGCGCTACGAGCGGATGAGCCAGGAGTCGGTGACCGCGCAGCAAGCCATCGAGGCTGCCGACACCATGACGTTCGAAGAGTGGCGCCAGCGCTATATGGATCCAGCCAGCCTGCTGTAATTCTTGGAATTTGATAGCTGGGAGCGCTTGCAATCTCTGGGTTGCAGGCGCTTTTTTATTGCATTCGGTGCTGCGGCTGTCACGTCACTGTCATCTGTGTTTCATATCGTAACGATCAGCGGAGCACTGCGCTCCGCGCTTGATCGGCGGTGTGCTCATGTTGTTGAAGAAATTCCAGAACCTTTCGGTGGCTCGCAAGATGTGGGCCTTGTTCCTGGGGCTGTTGCTGTGCAATGTGCTGGTGGCAGGCGGCCTGTTCAGCTATCTGCAGAATGTGGAGCAGCGGGTCAGCGCCGCTGTTCAGGCCACGGACAAGCGCATCAATCTTGCGCTGCGCTGGCAGGCGCTGACGCTGCAGAGCGTGGAGGCTGCGCTGGCCAGCGTGCTCTCTTCGGAAGAGCATCTGATTGCTCAGCTCTCGCAGAAAGCTCGCGGGCTGATGCAACAGGCCGGTGGTCTGCAGCAACAGGTGCAGGCCGATGCTCAGAGCGAAGTCGATCGAAGCGGCCTGGCCAGGGTGGAGCAGGAACGCAAGGCAGTGCTCGATATCTACGAGCAGGCCTATCAGGCGCGTGATCTGGGCAAGGCCTGGGAGGCGCAGAAGCTGGTGGACGAACAACTGATTCCCGCCTCCAGGCGCTATGTCCAGGCGCAGGATGCCTTTATCGAGGCTCAGCAGCAGCAGCGTCTGGACGCCGAGCAGCATGGGCGCGAGCAAACTGCCATCGCCAAGCGCATGGCCATGGGTGTGGGCCTGTTCATGGGCCTGGTGGGGGCGTTGCTGTCGTTGACGACGATTCGCTCCATCACCACGCCCTTGAGCGAGGCGGTGCAGCTGGCGCAGACCATTGCGGCGGGCGATCTCAGCTATGCACCGCCGGCGGCGGAGCGCGGCGACGAGCTGGGTCGGCTCATGCAGTCGCTGGCGCTGATGACTAGGCAGTTGCGCGGCCTGGTAGGCGAGGTTCAGGGGGGTGTGGAGGCCGTGGCTGCCGCATCCAGCCAGATGGCGCAGGACAACAGCGATCTCGCCGATCGCACAGCCCATGCTGCAGAGCAACTCAAGGCCACGGTCAGCAGCATAGAAAACATGGTCACCCTGGTCACCCATTCGGCTGACAGTGCGCGCCATGCCGACCAGAGTGCGCGCAGTGCCGCCGAGGCGGCGGCCAGCGGAGGCAGCGTGGTGCAGGAGGTGGTTCGCAATATGGAGCACATGGCGCAAAGCAGCCAGCAGGTGGCTGCCATTGTGGGGGTGATTGACGGCATTGCCTTCCAGACCAATATCCTGGCGCTGAATGCCGCCGTGGAAGCGGCGCGGGCAGGCACTCAGGGCCGTGGCTTTGCCGTGGTGGCGGCCGAGGTGCGTGAGCTGGCCCAGCGCAGTGCCGAAGCGGCCAAGCAGATCCGCCAGCTCATGGAGCACTCCACCAAACAGATGAAGTCGGGACAGACATTGGCGCTGCAGGCCGGCCAGCGCATGGAACATATCGTGCGCGATGTGCGCACGGTCAGCGGTCTGATCGCCTCGATCACCGAGGCTGCCCAGGCCCAGAACCAGGGTATCGCCCAGATCAGCGAGGCGGTGCAGGCACTGGACCATATGACTAGCCAGAACGCGGGTCTGGTGGCCGAATCCAGCGCAGCAGCGCGCGAGCTATTCCATCAGGCGCAAAGGCTGGAGGCAGGGGCGGGGCGCTTCCGTATCGACTATCAAGCGCTGGATAACGAGATCGCCGATATCGAGATGGACGTCATGGAAAAAGAAGTCCATGTGCCTCGCCTGGCTGCGCTGGAAGCCGAAATGGCATGAGTCCCGGGTAGCGGGTTTCGGGTCTCGGTCAGGCCTCGGTCATGGCTTGGGCCGCATCCTCCAGCCAGAAAGTCAGCGCGCCGTAATAGCCTTCCCAGACGCAGCCGTTGCAGCCGCGCCCGCAGCAACTCGTGGGCTCGGGCGGCGGCTGGCGCAGCGTCACCGCCGCTGCTGCTGCGCGCTGCTGCCACAGCGCAATCTGGCTGCGCGCCTGTGTCAGCGGCTGCAGCAGGGCTGTGTCGCTCATTTCTTGAAGCGAACCCAGAGAAACTGGGCTATGAAGGCCAGACCCAGCACCAGAGCAAACCAGCCCACGATATGGGACTGGGCAAACAGCTGGGCAATGCCGCTTTCAGGCTTGAACACAGGGGCCAGCAAGATGATGATGCCGATCAGTGCAATCGTCAGGCCCTTGATCAGAATTTCGTTGCGGGCTTTGGACTTTTGGGGGGCGGAGGGCAAGGGCATAAGCGAGCTGGCAGGTCAGAAAAGCAGAGGGAGATTATCCTTGCGCGCCTGAATTCACTGACATAAAAGGGTGTTTGCGCCCATTGCGTGCTCGCACCCTGCAAAAAAGAAAGATCTCCGCTTATGGCCATCCAATGGTTTCCCGGTCACATGCATCTGACGCGTCAGGCCATCACGGAGCGCGTCAAGGAAATCGATGTGGTCATCGAGGTTCTGGATGCGCGCTTGCCCGGCTCCAGCGCCAACCCCTTGCTGCAGGAGATGACGGGCCACAAGCCGCGCCTGAAGATACTCAACAAGCAGGATATGGCCGATCCGGTCCAGACCAAGGCCTGGATGGACTGGTACAACGCCCAGAGCGAGACGCGCGCCATTGCGCTGGACGCCTCGGAACCTGCTCCCACCAAGCGTCTGATCGAGCAGTGCAAGCTGCTGGCGCCCTCGCGTGGCGGTCTGGCCAAGCCCATGCGGGTGCTGATCTGCGGAGTGCCCAATGTGGGCAAGTCCACGCTGATCAACTCCATGAGCGGCAAGACCCAGGCCAAGACCGGTAATGAGGCCGGTGTGACCAAGCTGGAGCAGCGCATCGTGCTGGCCGATGACTTCTACCTCTGGGACACGCCCGGCATGCTGTGGCCGCGCATCATCGTGGAGAAAAGCGGCTACAACCTGGCGGCCAGCGGCGCCGTGGGACGCAATGCCTACGACGAAGACCTGGTGGCGCTGGAGCTGCTTTTGTATCTGCAAAAGCACTATGCCACCATGCTGGAGGCGCGCTACAAGCTGGGCATTTCGGCCGATGAAATTGCGGCGTTGCACGATGACGAGTTGCTGACAATGATCGGCAAAAAGCGTGGCGCCGTGATGAGCGGCGGCCGCGTGAACCTGCAAAAGGCGGCCGAGCTGGTGCTGACCGACTTCCGTGATGTGAGCATTGGCCGCATCACGCTGGAGACTCCGGCCGAATTCGAGGTCTGGCTTGCCGAGGGCCAGCAAAAAGATGCGGAGCGCCAGGCCAGGAAAGATGCGCAGACCAAGGCACGCCGAAGCGCGCGGCGGCAGCAGCAGCGTTAGGCTGCAGGCGACAAGCCCGATGCGGCGAGGGCTTGCATGCACTCAAGCCGGGCAGGCCGCGCGTCTGGGCTTTCAAGACCTGGCTCGCCGGACGATTGAACTAATTGGCAACTGCCCCTAGCATTCATCATTCAGTCTGAATGCCAAAGGGCTTGCATGCAGCGTCACTTCGTTGAGGCCAGATACCGGTTGCCCATGCGCCGCATGGTGTGGCTGGGCTGTCTCTGGATGTGGGTCCTGGGCGCTGCAATGAGTCTGGTCTGGTTGCTGATGCCGGCGATGGACGACATGGATCTGGCGCTGTCCGGCGGCGTCATGCTGCTGTCGCTGTTGTGCATGGGCCTGGCCAAGGCCAGGCAGTGGGTCTGGGCCGTGTCCTGCTTTGTCTGGGGCAACTGGCTGTTGAGCTTGCTCTGGGTTTGGCACATGGGAGGGCTTTATGGGCCGGCCGTGATGGCATTTCCTGCCTGGCTGGCTGTTGCGCTCTGGGTGCAGGGCACGCGTGCCGCCCTGACGATGCTGGGGCTGTCCTCCATCGTCGTTGCCGCTCTATGGTGGCTGGCGCCACATATCGGCACGCCATTTGCAGCTCTATCGGCAGCCGAGCATCTGCTGGCGATGGTTCATTTGCTGGGCATGATGATGCTGGTGCTCATCATTTGCTTGCAGGCAAGAGCCAGCCTGGGGCGGCGCGTGCAGAAAAGCCAGGAAATGCTGGCCGCACTGGAGGCCAGCCAGAACGAGCTGCGCAAGTTCTATCGGGCGGTCGAGCAGAACCCCGAGAGCATCGTCATCACCGATCCCGAGCTGAAGGTCATCTATGTCAACGAGGCCTTTCTGCTGCGCTCGGGCTATGCGCGCGAGCAGGTGATCGGCCAGTCTACCGAGCTGGTGTCCACCATGGGCATGGACCGCAGTCACCGCCAGCGCGCGCTCAAGCAACTGGCCAAGGGCACGCTATGGCGTGGCGAGATGACCAATCGCACGAGCAAGGGTGAGGCCTTGCGGGAGTCGGTGCTGGTGACGCCGATTCGCACGCCTCAGGGAGAGGTCGTCAATTATGTGGAGCTCAAGCGCGATCTCTCCGAGCGCGTTCTGGCCGAGCGCCGTATCCACGACCTGGTCTACCTGGACTCGCTCACGGGGCTGCCCAACCGCCATTCGCTGACCTTGCATCTGCGCGAGCTGGCCCTGGTTCGGCAGGATGCCTGCCATGGCTTGCTGCTGCTGGACGTAGATCGCTTTTCCGTCTTCAACGATGTGCATGGCATGCAGCACAGCGACGAGCTGGTGCAGGCCATGGGGGCCAGGCTGGTCGAGGTGCTGCCTGACGATGCCTGGATTGCGCGTGTTGCGGCTGCGGAGTTTGCTATTGTTTTTGATGGCCTGCACAAGCATGCCGAAGGTGTGGAGGAGCAATTGCTGCTGTATGCGCAGACCTTGAAGAAGGCCTTGCAAAAGCCGTTTTCTCTCAACAGCTGGGTGGAAACCGAGTTTGTCAGCTGCTGCATTGGCGGTGCCGTGCTGGAGCCGGCCATCAAAGGCGGCAACAGCCATGACGTGCTGCGCTTTGCCAGCGTGGCCTTGCATGAGGCCAAGCTGGGCGGTCCGGGCAGCGTGGTGCTGTTCGAGCCGCGCATGGCCCAGGATGTATATCGGCGCGTGCGCATTGCCCGGGATTTGTACCACGGCATCTCCGACGGGGAGTTGCGTCTGTATCTGCAGAGCCAGACCGATGCGCGCGGTCGCTGCGTGGGTGCCGAGGCGCTGGTGCGCTGGCAGCACCCCGAATGGGGGCTGGTAAGCCCGGGAGAGTTCATTCCGGTGGCCGAGGAGTCCGAGCTCATCGTGCGTCTGGGCGACTGGGTGCTGCGTCAGGCCTGCATGCTGCTGGCCAGGCCGGTCATGGCAGAGCGTGGACTGCGTCTGTCGGTCAACGTCAGCGCTCAGCAATTTGCACATGACGACTTCATGGCGACGCTGGACAAGGTCTTGAGGGAAACCGGTGCCAATGCTCGCCAGCTGACACTGGAGATCACCGAAGGCACCTTGCTGCGGGATCTGGATCAGGCACGTCGGCGCATGCTGGCACTGCGTGGCCTGGGCATAGAGATTTCTCTCGATGACTTCGGGACCGGCTATTCCAGTATGTACAGCCTGCAGCACCTGCCGATTCAGGAGCTCAAGATCGACAGAAGCTTTGTCAGCGGCAGCCATCGCTCCGAAAAAGATGCAGCTCTGGTGGAGGCGATGTTGCTGGTGGCGCGGCGCTTGCAACTGCGCGTGGTGGCCGAAGGTGTGGAACTGTCCGAGCAGGCGCTGCAGTTGACGCAGTGGAACCCGGACATCGTGCTTCAGGGCATGCTGCTCGGCATGCCCATGCCGCAGCAGCGTTGGCTGGTCGAGGTGTTGGGCGAGCCCGATGCCGCTGCCAAGATATAAAAAAAGCCCACAACCGTTGCTGGTTGAGGGCTATCAGCTATGAATAGCGTAGTTCTTGGCTGTCGTCAGGCGGCCGGCTGCTCAAAATAGCGACGTGCCAGCAGATCCCAGAATCTGGAGCCGTGACCGATGTTGTCATCGTTGAAGTCGTAGGCCGGATTGTGCAGGCTCACGCCGGGCTGGTCGCCCTTGGCATTGCCAATCCAGCCATAGGCGCCGGGGACGGCCTCCAGCATGAAGCCGAAGTCTTCGGAGGTCATGGCGGGCAGCACATCGTCAAAGGCGTTGTCGTCGCCGACCACTTCACGCATCACGGCGGCCATGAACTTGGCTTCGCGGGCGTGGTTGGTGGTGTTGGGGTAGGCGCCGGGGCGCAGCGTGAACTCGGCCGTGCACAGATGGGCGGCTGCCACGTGGCTGCTGATGCGTTTGAGGCCTTCGACAAACATCTCGCGCGTTTCCTTCTTCAGGGTGCGCACGGTGCCGGCGATGATGGCGTCATCGGGAATGATGTTTTCCACGGTGCCACTGGTGATCTTGCCCACGGTGAGCACGGCCGAGTCCAGCGGATCGGTGCTGCGCGAGACCAGGGTCTGCAACTGGCTGACGATGGCGCAGGCCACGGGAATCGGGTCCAGCGTGGTGTGGGGCATGGCCGCATGGCCACCCTTGCCGTGGACCCTGATCTGAAAGCGCAGGGTGGAGGCCATGATGGGGCCAACGCGCACGGCCATCTGGCCGGCCGGCAGCGATGGCCAGTTGTGCAGCGCAAACACGGCTTCGCAGGGGAATTTCTCGAACAGGCCGTCATCCATCATGGCCTTGGCGCCAGCGCCTCCTTCTTCGGCTGGCTGGAAGATCAGGTGCACCGTGCCGTCAAAGTCGGGTTGCTGAGCCAGGGTGGTGGCAGCGCCCAGCAGCATGGTGGTGTGGCCGTCGTGGCCACAGGCATGCATGCGGCCCTTGTTCTGGCTGATGTGCCCGAAGGTGTTGATTTCCGTGACGGGCAGGGCATCCATGTCGGCGCGGATGCCGATGCTGCGGCCGGGGTTGTCCTTGCTGCGGCCCTTGCCGTAGATGCTGGCGACGATGCCAGTCTGGCCCAGGCCACGATGCACGGTCAGGCCCAGGGCCGTGAGGTATGCGGCGACCTTGTCGCCGGTGCGGTGCTCTTCGTATTTGAGCTCAGGATTGGCGTGCAGGTCGCGGCGAAAACTGAGCAGCGTACCGAGGTGAGGAGTGATATCGGGTGTAGATCGCATACAGGGGCCGCGGAGCACCCAGCGCTGTAACTGTCGTGGCAGGCAAGCGTTGCGGGCCTGCCGGTGACCGCAGCATTTCAATAGCAAGACCCCCATCATAGGCGTATGCGAAGAGTGGGGGCTTAGGTAGATACCGAAATCAGGGATTTCAGCGCTTGTGCTAACCGAGGAAAAAGCAAGCGGTGACTTACCAGGCGTGAAGCCTCTTGTGGGTAGCCGGATGAGCCCTGCCGGTCGTGTCTGGCAGGGCGAAGCACCCGACGAAGCAGTCAGCCGTGAACCCGCAATGCCCGTGCGTCGCCTCGTTCCGGCGCAAACGGCGAAAATGCCCGGTTATGACCGCACAGAACGCCAAAATTTCCCTGTTCCAGCAGTTGCTGGTACGCCCCGATCGCAACGATCCCAAGCCCCTCATCCTCTACCATGGCCGTCGCTGCCCCGACGGCTTTGGCGCGGCGCTGGCGGCCTGGCTGTTCTATGAAGGCCAGGCCGAGTTTCGCGGTCTGGATCACGGCGAGATTCAGACGGCCGACGACCTGGGCGATCTGGCCGGTCGCGCCGTCTATGTGCTGGACTTTGCCTTCGAGCCCACGTTGATGGCCGAGATCGAGTCGCGCGTGGCCAAGCTCGTGGTGCTGGATCATCACAAGAGTGCGGCCGAGAAACTCAGCGGCTACCAATGCCAATGCGGCGTGGTGCATTTCGATATGAGCAAGTCCGGCGCGCGTCTGGCCTGGGAGTTTTTCCAGGCCGACAAGCCAGTGCCTGGTCTGATTCGCTACATCGAGGACCGCGATATCTGGAAATGGGAATTCCCCGAAAGTGCGGCGTTTCTCGCGGCTCTGGACATGGAGCCCGTGCGCAGCTTTGAGCGCTGGGCCGAGATTGCGGCCTTCACGCCCGAGCAGGAAACCGTCTACATGGCCCGTGGCGGCGCCATGGACGAGAAATTCCAGAAGCTTTGTGCCGATATTGCCGACGGCGCCCAGGTGCTGGTCTTCAACGGCAGGCAGGGCCTGATGGTCAACTGCCCGGGCATGTTCCACAGCCAGGTGGGTGATTTGCTGGCGCGCCAGAGCGGCAGCTTTGCCCTGATGTGGCATGCCAATCACAAGGGCACCAAGGTGGGCCTGCGCTCGCGCTCGGAGTTCAACTGCATTCCTCTGGCGGAAAGCTTTGGCGGCGGCGGCCATGCCCAGGCCTGTGGCTTCAAGATGGGCAACGAGCGTCTGGTGGAGTTGCTGCAGGGTGAGCTCAAGGCCGAACCCGAAGCACAATACGAGTTTGCGGCCGCGCCAGGCCTGCAGTTCGACGAAGAGGGCAAGTGGATTCGCGCAACGCCCAAGTCTGCGTAGTTGCAGAAAATCATAGCTGCCAACGCTTGAGATACAAGCGCTGACAGCTGTTTCTTATGCTATGGATTGCCAGCCCGGCAGTGCCAGCAGCTTTTGCCAGTCCCTCGCTTCCTGCAGCTGAGTCAGGCTGGACCAGTCGGCCTCGAAGTGCATGAGCTGCCCGCTCACGGGGTGGGCAATCTCCAGTGCCCTGGCATGCAGCCATAGCCGCTGTTGACCCAGGCGTTCGGCCCACCAGCGATTCAGCGGCCCCTTGCCATGGGTGGCGTCGCCGATGATGGGGTGGGCCACATGCTTGAGATGGCGGCGTATCTGGTGTCTGCGGCCCGTGGTCGGCAGGGCTTCGACCAGGCTGATGCGGGTTTCGGGGTGTCGGCCGTCATAGCTTTCGGGCCAGGACAGGCGCGCCAGACAGCGCAAGTGCGTGTACGCGTCCTGCACCGGGGCATCCTCGGGTGCATCGTCGGGCTTGAGGGGATGATCGACTTCCAACGTTTCGGGCAGCCAGCCGCGCACCAGGGCCCGATATTCCTTGCGGGTTTCATGGGCTGCAAAGCTGGCAGCCAGAGCCTGGGCCGCTTGCTTGTGCAGTGCCATGAGCAGCACGCCGCAAGTTCCCTTGTCCAGCCGGTGCACGGGCCAGACATGGTGGCCCAACTGGTCGCGCAGCGTCTGCATGACAAAGCGGGTCTCGTGAGCATCCAGGCCCGTGCGATGCACCAGCCAGCCGGCGGGTTTGTAGACCACGACCATATGCTCGTCCTGCCAGAGTATGTGCAAAGGCGGATTGGCAGAGCCGTCGGGCAGGGCGGTATCGGGCATGTGGAAGGCAGACAGAAGAGGGCGAGCCGCACTCTAGCGCACAGTGCAAAGCTTTGCTGACCAGGGTCTGCCTGCCGACAGGCCGCTTCGTGGCCGAGAATCGGTGCGGGCCGCTCGACGTCGGCTCATTTTTTTTGAAGTAGCTGCCAGCGCTTGACGGATCAATGCTGGCCGCCATTTGGAGGCTTGATCTTGTGTCTGTGATGTTCAAGGGCGTGGTGGTTTCGGTCCTGGCGTCCGTGCTGTTCGCCTCGCTGTATTACCTCTCGCCTTTTCTTGCCCCGCTCGATGGCGAGCAGATCTTTGGCTGGCGCGTGCTGGTGACGTTGCCCTTTACCACTGCCCTGCTGTTCGCTCTCAAGGAGGTGGCGGCGGTACGCGACTTGCTGGCGAGAGCTCTGGCCCAGCCCCGGTTTGGAATGCTGCTGGTGCTGAGTTCGGCGCTGCTGGGCGTGCAGCTATGGATTTTCATGTGGGCACCCATGAACGGGCGTGCGTTGCCAGTGTCGCTGGGCTATTTTCTGCTGCCGCTGGTGATGGTCGTGGCCGGGCGTGTGCTGTTTGCCGAGCGTCTGACGCTGGGCCAGAGCCTGGCTACGCTCCTGGCGGCTGCGGGCGTGGCGCATGAGTTCTGGCAGGCCGGCGGCATGTCCTGGGAGACCTGGGGGGTGGCGCTGGGCTACACGGTGTATTTCTCGCTGCGCCGCTGGCTGCAGACCGATACCCTGGCCGGTCACTGGATAGACATGGCGCTGCTGGTTCCGGTGGCCATTGCCTTCACGCTGCGCACGCCCGACAGTTGGCCGCTGGTCGCGGGTCATCCGACGTTATCGGGCCTGCTGCCCTTGCTGGGCATCGTCAGCGCCGTGGCGCTGGCGCTGTACATGATTGCCAGTCGCTGGCTGCCGCTGGGTCTGTTCGGTCTGCTGTCCTACGTGGAGCCGGCCCTGCTGGTCGTGGTGGCCTGGCTGCTGGGCGAGAGCATGGAGCCGCAGCAGCAACTGAGCTATGCGCTGATCTTCGCCGCCGTGGGCCTGCTGATCGGCGATGGCTTGCGGCATTCATGGCGTGGGCGTTCACACACATCGGACTGAGATTGCAGCAGTTCCAGCCCCAAGTTGGTGCATCACAGGGCAATAATTGAAGCTTTATTTTGTTTGAAGGAATAGCTCGTCATGGCATCGACCCCATCCCCTATCCGCGTTGCTATCGTCGGTTACGGCAATCTGGGCCGCGGCGTGGAAGCTGCTGTCGCCAAGAACCCCGATATGCAGCTCAAGGGGATTTACACCCGTCGCGACCCTTCCCAGCTTCAGCCCCTGAATGCAGGTACGCCTGTGCATTCCATGGATGTTTTGCTGTCGCACAAAGGTCAGGTCGATGTGCTGATTCTCTGCGGCGGCTCCAAGGACGATTTGCCCAGGCAGGCGCCCGAGCTGGCGGCCCATTTCAATCTGGTCGACAGCTTTGACACCCATGCCCGCATCCCCGAACACTTTGCCAATGTGGACAAGGCCGCTCAGGGGGGGCAGTGCACGGCCCTGATCTCGGCCGGCTGGGACCCCGGCATGTTCTCCATCAACCGCGTGCTGGGTGAAGCCCTGCTGCCTGACGGCGCTACCTACACCTTCTGGGGCAAGGGCCTGAGCCAGGGCCATTCCGACGCCATCCGCCGCGTGGAAGGCGTGGCCGGCGGCGTGCAGTACACCATTCCTGTGGAAGAGGCCGTCAACAAGGTGCGTTCCGGCGTGCGCCCCGAGCTGTCCACCCGCGAGAAGCACCAGCGTGAATGCCATGTGGTGCTCAAGGATGGCGCCGACGCCGAAGCCGTGCGCAAGACCATTGTGGAAATGCCTCACTACTTCGACCAGTACGACACCACGGTCCACTTCATCAGTGCCGAAGAGCTGGCTCGCGATCACTCTTCCATGCCCCATGGCGGCTTTGTGATCCGCAGCGGCAACACCAGTGCCGAAAACAAGCAGGTCATCGAATACCGCCTGCAACTGGACAGCAACCCCGAGTTCACCTCCAGTGTACTTGTGGCCTATGCCCGCGCCGTGCATCGCCTGGCCCAGGCTGGCCAACATGGCTGCAAGACCGTATTTGACGTGGCCCCTGGCCTGCTGTCGCCCAAGAGCGCCGCACAACTGCGTGCCGAGCTGCTGTAAATCAGCCGCCGCGATCGGCAAAAAGCCTCGCAGGGTCTGCGAGGCTTTTTTGTGTCGAAACGGGTTGCAGCGCCAATTGCCCGATGGTTGGCAGCTATTGATTTTCAAGTGCTTGCGGGGGCTCGAGGCCGCTTACGCGCGCCGCATCTTCGAGCCTGTCCACATCGCGCAGCGGCTTGAACAGTGTCATCCAGCCACCCACCACGCCCAGCGTGCACAGGCTGCCCAGAATGGCGGCGGGAACTGCGCCAAACCAGGACGCGCTGCTGCCTGCGCGGAACTCGCCCAGCTCGTTGGAGGAGCCGATGAACAACATGTTCACCGCATTCACGCGGCCGCGCATATGGTCGGGCGTGGAAAACTGCACCAATGCGCCGCGAATATAGACGCTAACCATATCGGCCGCGCCGGCCACGGCCAGTGCCAGCATGGACAGTACAAACCAGTGCGAGAGCGCAAACACCAGATTGGCCAGTCCGAACACTGCTACGGCGGCAAACATCACCTTGCCCACGCGGCGGTTGATGGGGCGCGATGCCAGCCACAGGCCCATGCAGACCTCTCCCGCAGCCATGGAGGAGCGCAGCAGGCCCAGGCCTTGCGGACCTACCTGAAGCACCTCGTGCGCATAGACGGGCAGCAGGGCCACAACGCCGCCCAGCAGCACAGCAAACAGATCGAGCGAGATGGTGCCAAGGATGATGGGGCGGGTGCGCATGAAATGCAGGCCTTCGGCAAAGCGCTGCCACATGGTGGTTTGAACGTCAGTGACGATCCTGGGGCTGGCAAAGTGCACGGGGACCTGGCTCAGCAGGCCTGCGCCCAGAAGCAGAGCGACGCCGCAGACTGCATAGGTCAGCACGCCGCCGCCGAGCGCGTACAGCAGGCCGCCCAGCACGGGAGCGGCAATCGCCGAGATACGCATCAGCATGCTGTTGGTGGCCAGTGCCTGGGCCAGCTGCTCGCGGGCAACGATCTGCGGCAACAGGCTTTGCAGCGCCGGACCGCTGAAGGCGCGACTGCAGCCAAACAGCACCAGCACTGCATAAATCCAGTGCACATTGTGAGCACCGCTCTCGGCCAGCAGCCAGAGCAGGCCCGAGCAGACCGCGGCCACCAGCCAGCTGATGCCAAGCAGGCGCTTGCGGCTCATGCGGTCGCTGAGATCGCCAGCGGGAATCAGCAGACCCGCCATGGGCAGGAACTGCGCCAGCCCGACATAGGCCAGAGACAGAGGCTCGCGCGTGATGTCGTATACCTGCCAGGCCACCACCACGGCCTGCATCTGCTGGGCAAACATGGCAAGCATGCGTGCCAGCACGAAATTGACAAAAGCGGGATCGCGCAATGGCGGGATGGAGGGGGCCTGAGGCGCTGTAGAGGTGACGGGGGTGGACAAGGTGAGATCCGTGAGTGCGGCTGGGGAGGCGGGAGTGGGCCTGGGCCGACTTCCTGCCTTGGCGACCTGAAATGTCAGAGGGCCGAGTATGCGCGATCGCCTTGTTCTCTGCAGTGCCTGTGGCCGTTATGAGCATTCACTTCTGCTGCGGTTCATATCCGGCAAGCAGGCTGCGGATTGACCTTCATGCCATGCAGGAGAGAAGCCTTGTTTGTCAAAAAATGTTTACCGACGAAGGCATGAGTCACTTTCCCACACGCAAGGAAACGGCGGCGATTCATCATAGCTTCACACAAATGGTTTGGCGTTATGAATAGCGAAGCTTTCTCTCAAGGAGTCACATCATGTCCATGCTTTCGATGCAATACGCAGGAACTCTTCTGGGCCGCGAAGCAGTCATTGAATTCCCGGACAGCCAGGCCCAAGTCCGCTACACCGCCAGCGGTCAGATGCGCTGGCGCGTGGTGGACTCGCAAGGGCATATTTCCGAGGGCTGCGAGAACCTCAGCTATCTGCAACTGAGCGACCACCTGCATTTTTTGAACTGGATCGAGAAAACCGGCTTCACGGTCAGCCAGGTCATAGACTCGGCCAAGGGCACGGTGCAGGCTTTCTGGTCCTACGCTGACAACCAGTGCGAAAGCGGCCATCGTTCCTCCATGTTTGTGGAAGGCCGTTTCCGTCTGCGTTGAATCTGTCGGCTCTTGTCCGGGGCATGGAGCCGGGGCAGAAGCCAGTTCAATGATTTGTGTGTGTGAGGTCAGTGACTTTCCTCTCTTGCCGACATCCGAAAGGTGTCGGCTTTTTTCTCCGTGAAACATCGCAGGCCCAACCATCCCTGCGTATTTTTTGATCGCAGTGCCCGAAGTCAATGCCTGTGCGGCCTCGTCCTGTTTTTCCGAGGCTTGTCCACAGGCAGCTCCACAGACGCTGGGCATAACCTGCAATCCTGTTTCCCGAACTGCTACGTTCAGAAAAAATTCCCTAAGTAGTTATTGCCAAAAGAAAATCGTCCTCTGACACCGGCTTCGATCGATGGAGTGTGGTGCGTGAAACATCGGCGTTGAATGTACGCATGGAAATAGAAAAGCCGGCACCTGGGCCGGCTTTTTCAATGCCTGAACGTGGCTTACTTGCGCTTGTCGGCGATGGCCGAGGACACCACCATGTCCAGCACATAGACATAGCTTGAAGCATCGGCGGGAACATTCTGGCGCTTGAAGCGGTTGATGCGCAGCACGTTGCTCACACCGGCTTCGTGCTTGTAGCCTTCAATCTCGCTGTAGAAGTTCTCCCACTGGCCGGTATAGGTCTTGACGCCGTTGTCGCCGTAGCGGATCTCGCGCACCTGCAGACACTGATGGCGGCCTGCACCTGCACTGCAGGCCTTGCGCTCGGGACCGACCTCGAGAAATATGCGCTCGGGCGCGCTGCCGTATTGGGTCTGGGCGGTGGGCTTGCCGTTGAGCTGCCAGCGCGTGCCATCAATGAACTGCAGCGTCAGGCGAGGCTGTTCAGTAGTGGCGCCGCCGAGCTGCACGTTCCACTGCTTGGCCGTAGGCAGAATGCGCGCAACCTTCTGCTCCAGCATCATCAGCTGGTTGTCATTGCAGGCACGCAGGGTGCTCATGCCGCGCTGCAGATTGATGCGCAGGCCTTCAACGGTGTAAGCCGACGAGATGACGTTGCACAGATTCTTGACGACGACGCGCTGGTCCACGAAGTCCAGCTCGATAGGTGCCTGGCTGGAGCCCAGGAACCAGCTCTGGTCCTCATTGCCCGCCGGCGTGAAGGCCTCTTGCAATTTCCAGTGGTAGGCAGTCAGCGACGCGGCATCGCCTGCGGGGCCTGTAGGGCCGGGCTTGCTTGCACCGCCGCCGCCTGTCGTACCGCAGGCGGCAAGCGTCATGGAAGCAACAAGGGGAAGGCACCAGGTCCAGCGAAATTTCATAGGGTTTCCTTAAGGTCGAATAGAGGAATACGGCAAACCGTGTCAGCAGAAACAGAGTCTCTGTTGACCATATCAGTTCCCTGCGGGTTTTATCTGACCTTAACCCAACGTTGCTGTTGTTTTGCGCTTCGACAACCTCAGAGTGTCAGCAAATGCTGCACGCTGACGGGCGGAGAAATCAGATGTGCCGCTCGGGCGTGAAGCCCCTGTAAAGATCGAAAAAATCCGTACGTCTAGACAGCGCTTCGTCAAATTAGTCTTTGCCAAGCTGCTACGCTTCAAAGGTTCGGGCTATGAAGAAACTACGGCCCAGGCATCAAGGAGTTTCTGTGCGCTTAGGTGGTGTTGCTTTGTTTGGGCTGAATTGGGGGCGGCTGGGTTCTGTGGGCATATTGGCAGGTTTGCTGGGGGCATGCTCGGCAACCGCACCTCAGCATATGCCGGTACAGGAGACTTTCGACTCCAGTTCCACGTTTTCCCGCGGCTTTGATGCGACACCGGCACAGACTTGCGAGGCCGCGCGTCGCGCCTTGTTGAGCCAGGGTTATATCGCCACGGCCAGGACGCAGGAGCTGATAGAAGGGCGCAAGAACTTCCAGCCCAATACGGAGACCAATCTGGAAATCAATTTCCGTGTGGTCTGCGTGCCGCAGACCAGCGACGGCCTGGTCAGTCTGGGTTTTGCGACAGCGTTGCAGGATCGCTATTCGCTCAAGAAAAGCGCAACCTCGGCCAGCGTGGGCGTGAGCGCTCTGGGTTCGCTGTCTCTGCCGTTTTCTTCCAGCAACGATTCGCTGGTCAAGGTGGGCAGCGAGACCATTTCCAAACGCAGCTTCTACGACAGTTTTTTCGAACTGGTGGAGAACTATCTGAAGCAGGATCAGGATGCGCCATAGTTTCGAGCAAACCGGTCTGCAGCGCTTGGTAGGTCGGGAGCTTGTGATTCTGATCTGGTAGCAAGAACTAAAAAGCGGCTCGCGGAGCCGCTTTTTAGTCTGAGAGATCCGTTCAGATGAACAGCGCCGGGTCCACCATGGCGCGGTTCAGCATCACGCTCCAGTGCAGGTGGGGACCGGTCACGCGGCCTGTGGCTCCGACCTTGCAAAAGGCATCGCCCGTCTGCAACTGGTCGCCCGGCTTGCAGTCCACCTGGCTCAGGTGGCAGTACATGGTGAGCAGGCCGCCGCCATGGTCCAGCCAGACCGTGCCGCCGTTGAAGAAATAGTCGCCCACATCGATCACCTTGCCGGGCAGCGGTGCACGCACCGGCGTTCCGGTGGGGGCGGCAATGTCCATGCCGCTGTGCGGATTGCGCGACTGGCCGTTGAAGACACGGCGCAGGCCGAAGCTGCTGGAGCGACGGCCCGGCACCGGCACGCGCATGTGCAGGCTGCCGGCAGGCTGCGGCTCGGTGAAGGTGGCCATCACGGTCTTCAGGTGGGCGGCCTCGCGTTCGTAGCGGGCATTGTCTTCGGCAGACAGATCCACCGTCTTGGGCGAGACCTTGAGGCGTTGCTCCACATACTGTTTGTCGCGCACCGTATAGCTCATGGTGCGCAGACGGCCGTCGGCCTTCACGCCAATGCTTTGCTCACCCGGTGTGGTGGCCAGCGGTATGCCCACGAGTGCGGTCCATTCGATCATGTCGCCCACCACCAGAACCTCGGCCTCCGCTGCCGTGACCAGGGGGCGTGCGGAGGCAGGGCCCAGCGACAGGCGTGCGACGCCGCCGGGAACCCTGCTGTCCTGCGGCCAGAGCGCGCTGTCCGAGTTGGCGCTGCGTGCCGCCCAGGTCGGTGCTGCGGCAAACAGCGCTGTTTGCGCCATCCATTGCAGCAGGCGACGGCGTGCGGGAGGGAAAGAGGGGCTGGTAAGTTGTTCGGTCGGCATGGTGCTTTTCGGATTGTGCAGGCATTGTGCTGTATTGCTATCGATAGCGGAGCTAAAGGCGATACAGGCATGTGAGCTTTACGCTGGCTATGCCTTGAAGGCCGGCCGCGCGATCAGGGCTGGCGCATGCTCTGGGCCAGATCCAGCTGCCCCAGCTGCTCCAGAGCCTGCACTGCACCGAGCCGGTCGCGCTGCTGCTTGTTCTGGCTCAGCTTGAACTTGGCTTCAAGGCGGTCGACGGTAATTTCCAGGCCCACGATGGCGCCGAGCATGCGTTGCAGGTAGTCGGGCGGAGCGTCGCTCATCTTCCATGGGGCCTCGGCATTGTTGCTGGCCTCGTGGCGGCGGGTGAGCCGGCCCACCACGCCGCGCACGAACTTTTCATCGTCGCGCACACCGATGCGGCCGTGCGCGTGGACCACACGGTAGTTCCAGGTCGGCACCTGCTCGTGGTTCTCGTGCTTGCTGGGATACCAGTTGGGGGAGATATAGGCCTGCTCGGCACGGAAGATCACCAGCACGGAGCTGTCGTCCCGGATCTGCTGCCACACGGGGTTGGCGCGCGCCACGTGGGCGATCAGGCGCAAAACGCCGTCCTCGTCCTGCAATAGCTCGAAAGGCAGGTGATTGGCGTCCAGTCCCGCGTCGGACTGGGTGACCAGACAACCCAGCGGGTGAGCCTGGATCAGGGCATGCAGGGAGGCCGGATCATCGATCTTGAAATGGCTGGGGTTGTACATGAAGGCTGCGGCAATGAGTGGAGCAAAACGAATGAGCTTTTATGAGCTTGTTTATACCGTCATGCAGGTTGCGCGCTGACAAGCCGCCTGCATGGCAGGCGGCTTGGTACGAAGGCGAGTGGCGTTTCAGCGGTGCTCGCGATCCCCGCGCGAGCGGCCCTCTGAGCGCGCAGCTTGCATGCGAGCCTGTTGCTCGGCCTGGTGCTGCTGAGCCTGCTGCTGGCGTTGGGCCTGTTCCTGTGCCCGTTGTTGCTGCATCTGGGCCTGCTGCTGGCGCTGCTGTTGTTCACGAGCCTGTTGCTGCTGCATTTGCTGCTGGCGCTGAGCTTGCTCCTGGGCGTGCTGCTGTTGCATCTGCTGCATCTGGGCCTGCTGCTGGCGCTGCTGTTGTTCACGGGCTTGTTGCTGCTGCATTTGTTGCTGGCGCTGAGCCTGTTCCTGGACGCGCTGCTGTTGCATCTGCTGCATCTGTGCCTGTTGCCGACGCTCTTGCTGTTCAAGGGCTTGTTGCTGCATTTGTTGCTGGCGCTGAGTCTGCTCCTGGGCGCGCTGCTGTTGCTGCTGCATCTGGGCTTGTCGCTGGAGCTCCTGCTGCTCGCGGACTTGCTGCATGGGCTGCTGACGCTGGGCCTGCTCCTGGGTGTGCTGCTGTTGCACCTGCACAGGAGTCTGCTGCTGCATTGCTTGCTGGCGCTGGGTTGGCTCCTGTGGGCGTTGCTGCATGGCTTTCTCCGCCGTGGCAGCCTGCATCTGCGGCGCCTGCGGTGGATGGCGATCATGCGGGTTTTGCGGCGGCATCAAGGTATTGCCATTGGACGCGCGTGGCCCGCCTGGAACCTGGTTGGGTCCCTGGGCAAAGCCCGGCCTGCCCTGTAGCTGTGTAGCCAGAGGACTCTGTGCTGGCTGGCGCTGGCTCAGGGCATGGCCGCCGGCAGCGAGGGCCGCGGCACCGACGGCCGCTGCTGTTGCGCCGCCAGCAATCGCGCCCGGCTGCAGTCCATGCTGTGCAGCGAAGACGCCTGCAGTCTGAGGCTGTCCGGTTTGTACCTGGCGCTCGCCTGCGGCATTTGCATGGATGTTGTTGATGTAGGTGTTGTCCGTGCGATGGATGTTCTGCACCACGGTTCGCGACTGCGATATATAGGTGGTGTTGTTGTAGACCACGGCCGGACGGGCC
Organism: Comamonas sp. NyZ500; assembly: GCF_016772095.1. Taxonomy (NCBI): domain Bacteria; kingdom Pseudomonadati; phylum Pseudomonadota; class Betaproteobacteria; order Burkholderiales; family Comamonadaceae; genus Comamonas; species Comamonas sp. NyZ500. The sequence goes on from NZ_JAEIJE010000011.1 coordinate 61,950, forward strand.
TGCGGGGGCGGGGGGCGCTCGCCGTGGCGCCAGGGCCTTTCGGGATCGCCCCAGTGCATATTCCAGGCATTCCAGCCCCAGGACGGATGCCTGTCCATGGACCCGGCCAGCACGATGGCGGTGCCAAAGCCCAGCAGGCCGGCCATCACGGGCACGCCGGCCACGGGAGTCGGAGGCGGCACCTCCACATAACGGTAGCCGCCATATACGGGCAGCGGCTGACCGTAGACCGCAGCGGGGTTGTACTGGGGAACGTAGACCGTATCCAGCTGGGAAGGGCTGATTTCAATGAACTGCTCCGGGGGCTCTATGACCGGGTCCGGCAGCGGTGTGACCACGGCTCCAGGCGTATAGGCCACGGCGGCTGGCGTGGAGGCCAGGTTGACCTTGAGCTGACTGGAGGTCTTGAGCGTGCCGGCCTTGTAGGCCCGGTTGCGCATCACCTGTATGGCATTCATCACATCCGAGGGATCGTTGTAATAGGCCTTGCCCAGCGCCGTGGTCCAGGGCAGATTGGAGGCCATCTGTTCCAGCACATTGGGAAACTGGGTCAATGATTTGACGGACGGGTCCCAGCTCTGGGCGTTGACGGCATTGCTCAGCGCCGTCTTCTGCAGGCCGGGGTTCTGCCCCAGCCAGGTTTCGGCGGCGCTGATCTGGTCTGGATAGGTGGCACCGGCCAGGATCTGGGCCACCAGCTTGTCCGGGTACAGCGCAATCGGCGCCACCATCCGGTAGAGCGTGTCCGCATCGGGTGGCACATAGGCTGGGGGTTGAGGCCGGGCGGCATCGAGCGTGGCGACCGGTGCCGAGGCCGGCGGTGCACTGTCCGCCTTGATCGGCGAATCCTTGTCGTTGCAGGCGCTCAGCGCCATGGCTGCGGCCAGGGCTATCACGCCCGGGTGCCAGAGACGGGCGACCGTGTTTGGCTGCAGTTCCGGCTGCTCAGACCGGGTCCGGGAGAAATGCGACATCTGACGCTCCTTGCGCCGCGCCGTGCAAATCACGGTGCTTTGGCGGATGCTGTTTTAACGCCAGTGTTGAGCCGTTGTTGACAGAGTGTTGTAAGCAAATAAAGCCTGTGGCTGCAGGCCATGGTCGGCGAGAGAATATAAATTCTGATAGCTTCTTTCGTAGAGTAGGTAAGGCTTAGAGGCTAAAAACACTCAGAATTTTGGGCGGGGCATGCAGAGAGCGCTTGCTCGCCTGTATATCCACGCCCGGGGCGATTTTTTCCATGAAAAAGGCCTGCGCGAGGCAGGCCCTGGAGCTATCCGCGAAGCAGCACGCCGGTCACATCATTCGGTCATGGTGCCCATGAGTGTGCTCGTGCCCATGGCATCCAGCGGTTTGCCGTTGACCTGGAATTCCCCCTTGGCATAGACGATCTCGGTGCGCATCTTGCCGTCCTTGTCTTCGAAGATGCCTTGCTCCTTGAGCATGTCCAGGCTGGCCTGAGTCTGGGCTTTGGCGGCTTCCTCGATATCTTCGGGCTTGTACTCGCTCTCGCCTTCAAACACGGCCAGCAGGCTGGAGCGCCTGCGCGAGAGCATCATGTTTTCCATGAAGGCCTTGGGCATATCGGCCTTGAGGCTGACCTTCAGGTCCTGCAGCAGAGTGCCCATCTTCTCGCCATCGCCCAGATATTGAATGGCAGCCGCGAACTCGCTTACGCCGTCGGGGGTGCGCATGGACAGACGTTTGAGTTCGATCACGGGCTGGCGTGCCAGCGCCTGTGTCAGCGACTTGAGCATTTTCTCGCGCAGATCGCCGCTTTGCTGTTCTTCGGCGTCTTCATCGTCCCCGGCTTCGCCTGTGGCACCGAGCAGCGGGTTCTTGCGCTTGCTCATTTCCACGACCTGGTTGATCCAGTTGGCATCGACATTGTTGAACGCCATGTCGAGCACCAGATCATCAGCCTGTTTGTCTTCGAGCTTGGCGGTCTTGATGCCGGTCTTGAGCGTCATTTCCACCACCTCGCCCTTGAGGATGGTGTCCGAATCCATGGAGATGCCTTCGAAGTGGCTGGCAGAGTTCTTGCCTTCCTCTTCCTGCTTGGTGGCGGCAATCTTGGCAATCGTCATGGCAAACGGGCCGGTCCAGAACTGCTGGCCCGTGGGCTGCTTCATGTCGAAGCGCATATCGGCCTTGTCCAGCGTCACGCTGCCTTCCTCGTCCTTGAACTGCAGGCCGGCGAAGCTGCCCGTGCCCTTGGCGGCCTTCATGTCGGCGGGCATGTCCCAGACGATCTTCATGCCGCCCCAGTTCATTTCGCTGTCCTTGATCTTGCTGCTCACGGCCGGCGATGTCATGACGTTGGAGCTGCTGCGGCCCCAGCCGACCTTGGTGTCGACTTCCAGCGGCGAGCGGCCGTTGAGCGCGGTCTTCAGCGCCGGGTCCGCGTCTTCGGGCAGATTGAAGCTGGTGTGAATCTCGGCGGCATGGCCCAGGGGGAGCGGTCCGTGGCTGATCTTGTGCTCGGCGGTGAACTGGACGGGCTCGTCGCCGCTGTCCAGCGTCCAGACTGTTTTGGCGGTGGAAGAAAAAGCACCACGGTCATAGCTGGTGACCTGAATCCTCACGCCATGCTCGTTCCACTTGTCCAGGCCTTCGGTAAAGCTCTGCTGCAACTTGCCGCCCATGTAATAGCTGGTGCCCAGTGTTCCCGCCACGATCACGGCGATGGCCGCTGCAATGCCTGCCCCTGCTTTTTTGTTCATTCTTGACCTTTGATGAAAATAAAAAATCCGCGAATGAATTGCGGATTGGTAATGTTGTGGTGAGCAGGATTCTAGAAAGAAAATAATGGAATGCTCTGAATTTCAGAACATTTTATGTAAATGCTTATCAAGTATTAAAAATCAATACCGGCGGTATTTATTTCAATATGTAACCATAATTTAGGGGCGCCATCCATTTCCCGATCGGAGAACCGAATGGCTGTTCTCGGGATAAATGCCGCAGCGGTTTGCGCAATAAAAAAGGCTGCCAGTGAATCCTGGCAGCCTTGCTGAAACTGGCTGGAGCGTTTACTTGCCCCAGCTGTCCTTGAGTCCGGTGATCTTGTTGAACACGGGCTTGTCGCTGCGGTGATCCTTGCGGTCGGCCACAAAGTAGCCAAAGCGCTCGAACTGGAACTTGTCGTCAGCCAGGGCCGCCTTGAGCGAAGGCTCCACATAGGCGGTGACGACCTTCAGGCTGTCGGGGTTCAGCAGGGCCAGGAAGTCCTTGCCGCCTGCATCGGGCTGCGGGTCGGTGAACAGACGGTCATACATGCGCACTTCGGCCTGCAGGCCGTCGGCCACGCCCACCCAGGTGATGGCGGCCTTGACCTTGACGCTGTCGGCGCCCGGTGTGCCGCTCTTGGTGTCGGGCACCACGGTGGCCAGCACCTTGGTCACATTGCCATCGGCGTCCTTTTCGGCGCCCGTGCATTCGATCACATAGCCGCCCTTGAGGCGGACCTTGTTGCCGGGGAACAGGCGCTTGTAGCCCTTGGGCGGCACTTCGGCAAAGTCTTCGCGCTCGATCCAGACTTCGCGGCCAAGGGTGAAACGGCGCTCTGGCACAGCTTCACCCTCTGCCGCGTGGGGCAGGGCGGGCAGGTGGCAGTCCTCCAGATGTTCGGCGCTGCCAAACACTTCGGCCCAGTTGCTGAGTTCGAGCTTGACCGGGTCCAGCACGACCATGGCGCGGTGTGCCTTGTTTTCCAGATCTTCACGCAGACAGCCGTCCAGCGTGCCGTAGTCGATCCAGGCGTAGTCCTTGGTCACGCCGATGCGTTCGCAGAAGTTGCGGATGGACGCTGGCGTGTAGCCGCGGCGGCGCAGGCCGACCACGGTGGGCATGCGCGGGTCGTCCCAGCCGGTGACGAACTGGTTGTCCACCAGATGCTTGAGCTTGCGCTTGCTGGTGATCACATAGGTGAGGTTCAGGCGCGAGAACTCGTACTGGCGGGGCTGGGGGGCGTCGATCAGACCGCCTTCGCGCAGGTGGTTCAGCAGCCAGTCGTAGAAGGGGCGCTGATCCTCGAACTCCAGCGTGCAGATGGAGTGGGTGATGTGCTCGTAGGCATCCTCGATGGGGTGCGCAAAGGTATACATCGGGTAGATGCACCACTGATTGCCAGTGTTGTGATGCTCGGCGTGGCGCACGCGGTAGATGGCCGGGTCGCGCAGATTGATATTGGGCGCGGCCATGTCGATCTTGGCGCGCAGCACTGCGGCGCCATCGGCCAGCTTGCCGTCCTTCATGTCGGCAAAGCGCTGCAGGTTTTCGGCCACGGAGCGGTCGCGGAAGGGGCTGTTCACGCCGGGACGCGTGAAGTCGCCGCGGTTGGCCTTCATCTCGTCGGCCGACTGCTCGTCCACGTAGGCCAGGCCCTGCTCGATCAGGTAGACCGCGCAGCGGTACATGAAGTCGAAGTAATTGCTGGCGAAGTAGAGGTTCTCGTGTCCGTCGGCATCCTTCCAGTCGAAGCCCAGCCAGCGCACGGCATCGATGATGCCGTCCACATATTCCTGGTCTTCCTTTTCGGGATTGGTGTCGTCGAAGCGCAGATGGCAGACGCCGCCGAAGTCGCGGGCCAGACCGAAGTTCAGGCAGATGGACTTGGCATGACCCACGTGCAGATAGCCGTTGGGCTCTGGCGGAAAGCGGGTGCGGATCTTGGCTTCGTCGACCTGGCCGCTTTGGTGATGCTGGGCATCGCCGGGCGCGCCGCCCCAGTGACGGGTGGCATAAGTGCCCTTGTCCAGATCCGATTCGATAATCTGGCGCAGGAAATTGGTTGGCTTGACCGCTTCAGGGGCGGAGTTGTTGGATTTGGAGGCGTCAGCAGAGCTCATTGCACCATTTTAGGCCGGCTGTCATGACCTCATGTCGATCTGCGGACACTGCAGCTTTGCCTCGTGTGCATTTGGACACAATGTTTTGGAGGAACCGTGCCATCCTGACGGGACTCTGAAACGTTATATCCCCAAGGGCCGAAGGCGCTGCACAGATCTGCAGGCTTGCCCTCGGTGACACATAAACAGAGGAGAGATTGTGATGTCCAGAACAACTTCCCCCCGCATGGCCAAGCTGCTTGCCGCTGGCTCTATCGCTATTGCAGGCTTGATGGCTGCCGCAGGCGCCCAGGCACATGGCGGCGTCAGCCTGTCGGTCGGCATCGGCGTGCCCGGCGTGGCCGTGGGCGTCGGCGCTCCCGTTTACGCCACACCCTATATGGCGCCGGCCCCGGTCTATATGCCGCCGCGCCCTGTCTACTATGCGCCTCCGGCACCGGTCTACTACGCGCCGCCGCCGCCCGTGTATCGTCCCGCACCCGTGATGGTCGTGCCCGGCCCGGTCTATTACGGTGGCGGCCCGCGCTGGCGTGGTCATCGCCATCATCATCACTATCGTTGATGGCATCGATGACAGAGCCCTGAAAGACTCTGCACCACAGACGGCTGCCCAGGCAGCCGTTTTTTTATGCCTGCGGGTCGGTTGCAGCGCTCGCATAATCCGGGCAGTCCTCAAAAATCAGGAGAGTGCTTCCGTGAAAACCGTCTATGTCCTCAATGGCCCCAATCTCAATCTGCTGGGCATGCGCGAACCCGGCATCTATGGATCGGCCACGTTGGCCGATGTTCAGAAGCTCTGCGAGGATGCTTGCCTGCGCCATGGCTTGAAGCTGGAATTCCGCCAGAGCAACCATGAGGGCGAGCTGGTGGACTGGATTCACGAGGCAGGCCGGTTGCACGCCAAGGGGGAGTTGCAGGCGCTGATCATGAATGCGGCGGCCTACACCCATACCAGTGTGGCAATTCTCGATGCCGTCAAGGGCACGGCCGTGTCGCTGGTGGAGTTGCACATCAGCAATGTCCATGCGCGTGAGAGCTTTCGCCACCATTCCTATCTGTCGGCCACGGCGCGCGCCGTGATGTGCGGCTTCGGCGTGGCAGGCTACGGTCTGGCCATCGATGCGGTGGCGCAGTGGTGACATCGGCGGTTGAAGCAGCCTGTTCGCTGGAGCAGGTCTCGCAGGAGCTGGGGGTCGACGTGCCACCAGCGATTGCCCGGTTGCAGGCCACGGCGCAGCGCGTGCAGACCCGGCTTGGAGAAGCTGCCGACAGCGGCGCGATGATCTGGCATGGCTGGCAGCCCCCGGCTGGGGTGGCGCAGCGCGGCCTGCCGCTGGTGCTGCTGCATGGCGGCAGCGGTAGCTGGACGCATTGGTTGCGCGTGATTGAGCCGCTGACCGAGGCGGGCTACAGCCTGTGGCTGGCCGATCTGCCGGGTTTTGGCGAATCCGATGGCGTGCCCGGCGGCATGGATGTGGACACCATGCTGGAGCCCCTGGCCTATGGCATCCGGCAACTGCTGGGCAATGCCGACACGGGTCCGGTCTGCGATCTGGTCGGTTTTTCCTTTGGCGGCATGACTGTCGGTCTGCTGGCCGCCGAGCATCCGGAACTGGCCCGGAGGCTGGTGGTGGTCGGCGCTCCCGGCATGGGAATGACCGAAGGACGCAGCGTGCGCCTGCTGGGCTGGCGCCACCTGCAGGGGCTGGAGGCCCAGATGCAGGCCCATCGCCACAATATCGCGGCCCTCATGCTGCATGATGCGGCGCTGATTGATGAGGAGACGCTGGCTCTGTATGCGCTCAATGTGGCGCGTGACCGGCTGCCGCGCAGGCGGCTGTCGCGCACCGATGTGCTGGTCCGGGCCCTGACCCGTATCAAGGTGCCGGTGGCGGCGATCTATGGCGAGCATGACCCTCTGTATGCGGGCTGCCTGGCCGAGCTGCAACTGCTGATGCAGCGTCAGTGCCGGGGGGCGCTGGACTGGCAGGTGATGCGGAACGTCGGCCATTGGGTACAGCACGAGGATCCGGCCACCTTCTGCGCTACGCTGCAGGAGGCTCTGTCGTGAGCAATGCGGCCGCCTTCGAGCTGACCGAAGCCGATGTGCAATGGAGCGCCGTGCGCGCTCAAGGCCCGGGCGGCCAGAATGTGAACAAGGTGGCCAGCGCCGTGCATCTGCGCTTTGACGTTCGAGCCTCGCGTCTGCCGGTCGATGTACAGCAGCGCTTGCTGGCTTTGGGCGACTCGCGCATCACCACCGATGGAGTGGTGGTCATCAAGGCGCAAAAATACCGTACTCAGGAGCACAACCTGTGGGATGGGCTGCAGCGCCTCAATGCGTTGGTGGCCACGGTTGCCAGGCCGCCACGCCCGCGCAAGCCCACCAAGCCGACCTGGGGCTCACAGCAAAGACGCCTGCAGGGCAAAAGCCTGCGCTCCGGCATCAAGGCATTGCGCGGGCGGGTGCATGACTGAGCTTGTGTAGCGGCAACGCCACGCTTAGGCCAGTCAACTGTATCAAAAGGCATGCGCGTACCCTGTCGGGCCGGGTGCGGATCGGTCAGCCGGCTGCGGGTCTGCGCTATATTGTTTTGATAGCTGCAGTCGCAGAATGCAAAAGCGCTACAGCCTGTTCCCCATCAAATTCCGTGCTGCCTTCGGGAGTTGTCCATGAGCACATTGCCTTTGACTTATCTGGAGCGGCCCGCGCAGCTTGCCGCCGGTCGGCCTGCCTGGCTGCTGGTGCTCATGCATGGCGTGGGCAGCAATGAGCAGGACCTGTTCGGCCTAGTGCCCTATGTGCCGCCGCAATTTCATGTGCTCAGTCTGCGCGCGCCCTTTGCCATGGGCATGGGCGCCTACGCCTGGTTTCAGTTCACCGTGGATGCCGATGGCACGCGCCATATCAATGTGCCGCAGGAGCAGCAGGCGCGTATCTTGCTGCAGCAGACGGTGGAGCAGGCCGCGCAGCAGCTGGACATTCCGCCCGAGCGGGTGGTGCTGGGGGGCTTCAGCCAGGGCGGCATCATGAGCCTGAGCCAGTTGCTGACCCAGCCCCAGACCTTGCGTGCCGCACTGGTCTGGCACAGCCGTCTATTGCCCGAGATCGCGTCGCTGCACGCGCCCGCTGCCGCATTCGAGGGCAAGTCGGCCTGGGTCAGCCACGGGACTTATGACAATGTGATTCCGCTGACCAGCGCCCATGCCGTGCGTGACCGTCTGGCCTCCTTGCCCTTGCAACTGAGCTATCACGAGTATCCAGGCGCCCATGAGATACGGCCCGAGGAACTGCGCGCCAGCATGCAGTGGCTACAGGATCTGACGCAGTCAGCAGATGACTTCAGCAGCGATGGCGATCAGTGACCGGCGGTCTTTGAAAACAGATTGATCACCAGCACGCCGCCGACAATCATGGCCATGCCGGCCAGAGCGGGGGCATCGAGCTTCTGGCCCTGCCAGAAATAGGCGACGGCCGAGACCAGCACGATGCCCACGCCGGACCAGATCGCATAGGCCACGCCCGTGGGCACGGTACGCAGCGTCAGCGACAGCAGATAGAAAGAAATCGCATAGCCGACCAGGGAAACCGCGGTAGGGCCGAGCCTGGAGAAGCCTTCCGACCTGGCGAGGAAGGAGGTGGCAATCACCTCGCAGATGATGGCCAGACCCAGATACAGGTAATTTGTCATGCCGGGCACTGTAGTGCGGCTGGGGCCTGGCTGTTTCCAGACTGGTTTCAAGACCCCGGACCGCTTCTGGCCGTTATTGCCAAAATCCAGCGGCTGTGCACACCTCGCCCAGGGCAATACGCGCGGTTCGCCGCGCTTGATCAGATGGCTGGGTAGTCGCCTGTACCTTCGGGCCAGGGGGTCAGAACCTCAAATCCGGTCTCCGTCACCAGCACCATATGCTCCCACTGGGCGGAGAGCGATTTGTCATTGGTGATCACGGTCCAACCGTCCGCCAGTTCGCGCGTGGCGGCCTTGCCGGCGTTGAGCATGGGCTCGATGGTGAAGATCATGCCGGGCTGCAGCGTCAGGCCCTGACCGGGCGTGCCGTAGTGCAGCACCTGGGGCTCGTCGTGATAGACCTTGCCGATGCCATGGCCGCAGTACTCGCGCACGATGGAAAAGCGTTCGCGCTGGGCCACGGTCTGGATGGCATGGCCTACATCGCCCAGCGTGGCCCCGGGCTTGACGGCGCGGATGCCGGCCACCAGCGCTTCATAGGTGGTGTTGACCAGGCGCCTGGCCAGATTGCTGGGCTGGCCCACGTAGTACATGCGGCTGGTGTCGCCGATCCAGCCTTCGGGCGTGGTTACTGCGACGTCGACATTGATGATGTCGCCGTCCTTGAGGACCTGCTTGGTATCGGGGATGCCGTGGCAGACCACATGGTTGACGGAGGTGCACACGGTTTTGGGAAAACCATAGTAGCCCACATTGGTGGGAGTGCATTTCAGCTCGTTGACGATGTAGTCGTGGCAGATCTTGTCCAGTTCCTCTGTGCTTACGCCGGGCTGCACATGAGGGGTGAGCATGGCCAGCACCTTGGCGGCCAGGCCGCCGGCCTTGCGCGAGAGGTAGATGTCGGTGGCGTCATGAATGGGCACGACTTTCTGTTTGCCGCGCTTCATTGCATGCCTCCTACCAGGCGCACAGGACGGGGGCGGCGCACGACTGTGTCGGCTTCATGGGCGCTGGCAGGCTGCAGCTCACGCTCGGCTTGTTGCAGCAGCAGGGCGCAGATGCCTTCGTAATTGAGCTGGGGGTGATGCTCGGCCAGCTGGCCTACACGCAGCCAGTGCTCGGCCTGGGCATTGATGGAGCGGCCGAGGGCCGCGCTGGAGACACGAATCTGGTCGTGCAACTGGTCTGAAATTTTGACGATTCCCATGGCCGAGCATCATAAGGTCTGTATACGTTTCGTATATTGACAAAAGAAAATTGCATGGTTGAAGCCGCGGTTTTGCCGCTGCTTGACAAGCGCTGTTCGTCGAATGGGGTTTTAAGGCCATGTCGTACGACATGGCGCTCAAGAAGTTGATAGCGCGCCACGCTTGATTGGCATTGCTTGCAGCCAGGGTCATTCAGAAAATTGAAAGCTTTCAAGGCAGACCTTGCATTCGTGCAGCTCAAGTCTTATAAAAGATATATATCATCAGTATTTGCCTTGTCCATATTGAGTTTCCTGCTATAAAAATTGAAGAACAATCAATGCGTGCCAGATATCTTGAGATGTTCTGGCGTCCGGTCACAACAGACGCAGAGTCAGGGTCGTTCATGGAAAACGCAGTCAATCAAGCAGAGCAGGGCGAGCAGCCCATCACCGAATCCCAGGAGCCGCAAGCTCGAAAGCCACAGCATCCACGCAATGGGCATGCGGCCCGCATCGTGGTCGTGGGCGGTGGTGTGGCGGGGCTGGAGGTGGCCACGGCCCTCGGCAAGCTCAAGAGTGAAAGCATTGACACGGTGACGCTGGTGGACAGCGACTCCGCCCATGTCTGGAAGCCCATGCTGCACACGATTGCAGCCGGCACTCGCGATCTGGCCCAGCAGCAGACCACTTATCTTGCTCAGGCCACCGATGCCGACTTTGCCTACCAGCCCGGCGAGATGTGCGGTCTGGACCGTGAGGCACGCGAGATTCTGCTGGCCCCCATTTATGCACCCGATGGCCGCGAGCTGGTGGCGGGTCGGCGTCTTGCCTATGACAAGCTGGTGATTGCGGTGGGCAGCGGTGCCAACGACTTCGGCACGCCTGGTGTGCACGAGCATTGCTTCATGATCGATTCGCGCCGCAAGGCCGATGCCTTCAACCAGGAAATTCGTTTGCGCATGGTGCGCTGCATGACCAGCGGCGAACAGTTGCAGGTCGCCATCGTGGGCGGCGGCGCCACGGGGGTAGAGCTTGCGGCGGAGCTGGTTCAGCTTGCAGAGAGTGCCACGGCCTACGGCGCCTTGGGCGAGGCCGCCAAGTTCCGCATCGTGCTGATCGAGGCCGGCTCGCGCCTGCTGCCCAGCTTTCCCGAGGAGATCTCCGAAGCCACACGTGTGCGGCTGCAGGCCCTGGGCGTTTCCGTGATCGTCGGCGGCCGCGTCAGCCGTGCGACCGAGCAAGGTTTCGAGCTGGCCAATGGCGAGCTGATTCCTGCCAGCCTGCGTGTCTGGGCAGCGGGGGTAAAGGCCCCGGAATTCTTGATGCAGCTGGGTTTGCAGACCACGCGCAGCAATCAGCTACTGGTCAATGACGAGATGCAGACCAGCGACCCCGATATCTATGCCCTGGGCGACTGCGCCAGCTATACCCTGCCGGGCAAGCAGGAAGCCTTGCCTCCTACGGCCCAGGTTGCCCACCAGCAAGCCCGCTATCTGATCGAGACTCTGCCTCATGTGCTGGAGCGTCCCGGTGCCAAACCCGTAGGCTTTGCCTATCGTGACTTTGGAGCCCTGGTGTCGCTTGCGCATTACGACGCCTATGGCTCGCTGGGCAAGTTCGGCCTGTTCAACGGCGGCGTGATCCGCGGCCGCATGGCCATGCTCAGCCACATCATGCTGTACCGCTCGCACCAGGCGCGGCTTTACGGCTTCTGGCGCGGCGGCCTGCTGTGGCTGATCGACCTGATGAACGCGCGGCTGCGGCCCTCCATCCGCCTGGACTGAGTTACAAAAATCCTTCGATGGGCAGCCAGCTCAGCACCCGCACCATGAAGCGCTGCCACCAACTGGTACCGGGGTCGGCACTGAAGGTCTGGGCTTCATGGGGCGGCTGCGGACTCTGGCCCGTCCAGCTCAGCCTGCCCTGCGTGTCCAGTTGCACCTTGTAGGCCATGTACGGCAGATGTTGATCCAGCGAGGTGCTGACCTGCTGGCTCAAGGCCGGGTCTTTGATGACCACGCCCATTTCGGTGTTGAGCATGGCCGAGCGCGGATCGAAGTTGAAGGAGCCGACAAAGAGCTGCTTGCCGTCGACCGCGAAGGTCTTGGCATGCAGGCTGGCGCCCGAACTGCCCGTGGTGGCGGAGCTGCCGCTCAGCGCTGCAGGTGAGGGGGCTTCGCGCTTGGGAGTCTTTTCGGCAGGCTCGCTCCTTGGTGTCTTGTCCGGCTCGTTGGCTGCGGGCTGGTTGCGCAGATCGATCTGACGGCGCATCTCGTAGAGTTCCACGCCCATTTTCAGCAGTGGCTTGCGGTATTTCTCGTAGCCGGCATGCACCACGGCCACATCGGTCGCCTCCAGGCTATTGGTCAGAATGCGCACCCGCACACCTTGCTGGCGCAGATGGCCAAAGGCGTCGACTCCGGCCTGGGTGGGCACGAAATAGGGCGACACCACCTCCAGCAACTGCTGTGGCTGGCCAATCACCGGCTGGAGCTGGGACAGCAGCAAGTCCTCGGGTGCGGCTTCGCGCAGGACCTTGGCCGGGTCGTCGCTGACCAGGGTGGTCTCGGCCCATTGCAGCGGCAGTTGACCTGCCAGCAAATCGGTGCTGAAGCGGCTGCGGCTGACGGCCTTCACATAGGCCTGTGATTCGGGGCGATTCACATCGGCGTGCAGGCCAGCATAGACCTTGTCCACGGCTTGCTGTGGCATGGCGGGCAGCAGGCTGGCTGCAGGGTAGGCGGAGGGACTGTTCCAGTAACGGTCGAATTCCGCTGCCACCTCGCCCACCACCGAGCCTGTGGCCACCACATCGAGGTCGGCGAACAGCACGCCGTCGGAGGCGGCAAAGTACTCGTCGCCGATATTGCGCCCGCCCACGATGGTGGCGGAGGAGTCGGCCGTGTAGCTCTTGTTGTGCATGCGCCGCTGGGTGCGTGCGAAGTCCGTCACATAGCCAATCGCCTTGGGCGTGCGCAGGGCAAAGGGGTTGAATAGCCGCACCTCTATTAGAGGGTGCTGGTCCAGGGCGGCCAGGGTGGCGTCCATGCCGCCGGTGCCGCCATCGTCCAAGAGCAGGCGCACGCGCACGCCGCGGTCTGCCGCAAGCAGCAGCTCATCGAGCAGCAAATGGCCGGTGGTGTCGTTGCGCCAGATGTAGTACTGCACATCGAGCGTGCGCTGCGCGGCTCGGGCCAGCAGGGCGCGGGCGGCATAGGCGTCATGGGCATCGGCCAGCATATGGATGCCGCTCTGTCCAGGATGTGCCTGCTGCAGCGGCGCCAGCGCCTGGCCGAGCCGGGTTTGCAGGGCCTGCTCGGCGCTCAGGGCCTCGCTGGCCATGCGATCCGGCAGGGGAGGCAGGCCGCAGCCTGTGAGCAGCCCCGCGATCAGAAGGGCGGCCGCCGTACCGCGCCACAGGGGAAGTTCGGGTCTCGAGGCCTGTGTGTTTTGCATGACCCGAGTATGCCGCAGCGCATCAGGCGATCTTCACAGGACCGGGGCGGCGGTCCTCGACCACAAAGCGTGCCAGCGTATAGAGGCTGCTGTCGGCGTGGAGCGGGTTGCTCACGGCGCGCAGCTCCGTGGTCATGGACTGCGGCGTGATATCCACGAGGCTGTAGCCGCGCTCCTCGCAGCGCGCGAAAAGCACCTGAGGGTTGTGGGCCACGATGGCATCGACCCTGGCTTGTGTGGTGCCGCTGTGCGAGCTGATGGAGGTGCCGCAGAACTCGCTGGCAATTACCGGATTGACCCTGTCCGGGGCCTGATCGGCCTGGGCCGCAATGGCGCAGACATAGTTCTGGTGAATGTCCCCGCCGAGCAGCACGCTGTTGCGCGGCTGGCTTTCTGAAATCTGGCGCACCAGGCGCTGGCGGGCCTGAGGGTAGCCGTCCCAGCTGTCGGTCGACTGCCTGCCATTGGGATGCTTGCGGGCCGAGAACAAGGTGGTCTGCACCACGGTGCTCCAGCGGGTGGCGTCGACCCTTTCGCGTGCATCGTCCTGCAACTGCCGGGCCAGCCAGTGCTCCTGATCCCAGCCCAGAAAGCTGCGCGCCGGATCTTGCAGGGCGGGGCATTCGGCCGGGTCCACGGTGCCGGTGCTGGCCTTGCCCTCGGGGCGGCAGGCCTGCAGATCGCGGTACTGGCGGCCGTCCAGCAGATGCAGTCTGGCGAGCTTGCCCCACTGCAGGCTGCGGTACAGCGCCAGGCCTTGAAAGTTGCGCTGCAATGCGCTGTCACGCAGCGGCATGTTTTCGTAGAAAGCCTGCCAGGCCGCCATGCGTCTTGCCAGAAAGTGAGCACTGTCCCCTCGCCCGTATTGGGCTACATAGTCGTTTTCAACCTCGTGATCGTCCCAGATGACGGACCAGTTGCACGCGGCATGGGCGGCCTGCAGATGAGCATCGCTTTTGTGCAGCGCATAGCGGTCGCGGTAGTCCTGCAAGGTCTGGGCGGTACGCAGCGGTTGCGCACGCGCCAGTCCATCGGGCTTGGCCGGCTGCGCATATTCATAGATGTAGTCACCGAGAAACAGCACCAGATCGGGCGAGGCCTGCGCGGCGTCGGCCCAGGCACTGTAGAAGCCGTGTTCCCAGCGCTGGCAGGAGGCTACGGCCAGGCGCAGCTTGCGCACATCTGCTCCGGGCGCCGGGGCGGTACGGCAGCGTGCGGTGGTGCTGAAGGCGTCGCCACAGCGGAAGCGGTAGAAATACCAGCGGTCCGGACTCAGGCCGTTGACCTGCACATGGACGGCATGGCCCCATTCGGCACTGGCCTGAGTCTGCCCATGGGCCACGGCCTGGCGGAACTGGGCATCGTGTGCCACTTCCCAATGCACGGTCTGTGCTGCCAGGTCTGGCGCGACCGCTGTGCCCAGATAGGCCAGAGGCGCTGTCAGCCGCGTCCAGATCAGGATGTTGTCGGGCTCCGGGTCGCCGCTGGCCACTCCCAGGGTGAACGGGTTGTGGGCCAGTGATTCCGTGGCACGGACCCAGGCGGGCAGGGCGCCCACGGCCGTGGCAAGGCTGGAGGCAATCAGAAAGCGCCGGCGATCCGGCGCAGGCGCGTGAAGAGGAGAAAACATGGCGATGCTGCGGTGTTGGGGTTTTGTAGCCAGTGGCAGGAAGTATCTCCCCGACCCCACAGGCATCGCCGCGGTTTACCGCAGCTTTACGCGTTGACCAGCACCAGCTTGCCCTGTACCTGGCGCGAGCCCATGCGCTCATAGGCCGCGAACAGCTCGCTCATGGGCATGGTGCGGTCGATTACGGGCTTGATCCTGCCTTGGGCCCACCATTGAGACAGCTCCTGCATCATGGCGGCATTGTTTTGAGGCTCGCGCTTGGCGAAATCGCCCCAGAACACGCCGACCAGGGAAGCGCCCTTGAGCAGAGGCAGGTTCAGCGGCAGCGAGGGGATGGGTCCGGAGGCAAATCCGATGATCAGATAGCGGCCGCGCCAGGCAATGGAGCGGAAGGCAGGTTCGGCAAAATCGCCGCCTACGGGATCGTAGATCACGTCGGGTCCCTTGCCGTCTGTCGCTGCCTTGATGGCTTCACGCAGATCGCCCTGGCTGTAGTTGATGGTGAGGTCTGCGCCCTGGGCCTTGCACAGCGCACATTTCTCGTCGGTGGAGGCAGCGGCAATCACCCGGGCGCCGGCCGCCTTGGCAATCTGTATGGCTGCCGTGCCCACGCCGCCCGCCGCGCCCAGCACGAGTACGGTCTCGCCGGCCTTGAGCTGACCTCGGTCCATGAGCGCATGGTGGGAGGTGGCATAGGTCATGATGAAGGCGGCTGCATCCACAAAGGGGAAGTCGGCCGGCAGCGGCATGCACATGGCAGCGGGTGCCAGCGTATGCGTGGCGAACCCGCCCGTGCCCGAAAGACAGGCCACATGCTGGCCTGGCTTGAGATGTTTGACCCCTTCGCCCACGGCCTGCACCACGCCGGCATATTCCGAGCCCGGCACAAAGGGCAGGGGCGGCTTGATCTGGTATTTGTTCTGCACGATCAGCAGATCGGGAAAGTTCAGGCTGGCGGCCTTGACTTCCAGCAGCACCTGGCCGGGGCCGGGCTGTGGCGTGGGCTGCTCGGTCCACTTCAGGGTCTCGACGCCGGTGGGTGTGGTGCAAAGCCATGCGTGCATATCTTGTCTCCTGATCTTCTTGAGGTGAGATTGGGGGAATCGGCTCGCAGATGATAGAAGTGTGGTGCGAATGCCGCGTGTCTCTGTCGTGACCTTGGAGCCGCCTACAATCCGCCTCATCCATGAAGATTCTTATTTGCAATGACGATGGCTTCCAGGCCCCAGGCATCGTGGCCCTGCACGATGCGCTGCGCACCGTGGCAGACGTCGAAGTGGTGGCGCCCGAGCACAACAACAGCGCCAAGTCCAATGCCTTGACGCTGAATGCACCGCTGTATGTGCACCAGGCCTATAACGGCTTTCGCTATGTGAACGGTACGCCTGCAGACTGCGTGCATATCGCGTTGACCGGCCTGCTTGGCTACCGGCCCGATCTGGTGGTCTCGGGCATCAACAACGGCGCCAACATGGGCGACGACACGATTTATTCGGGCACCGTGGGCGCGGCCATGGAAGGCTATCTGTTCGGCATTCCCTCGATTGCCTTCTCGCAGGTGGACAAGGGCTGGGCCGAGCTGGAAGCGGCGGCTGCCACAGCCCGTCAGATGGTTCAGGAGATGCAGGCCCAGCAGCTGATCGGTACAGCTCCCTGGCTGCTGAACGTGAATATTCCCAATATGCCGCTGCATGCTCTCAAAAGCGTCAAGCTGTGTCGCCTGGGGCGCCGTCATGCGGCCGAACAGGCCATTCAGCAGCAGAGTCCGCGTGGCGAGACCATGTACTGGATCGGCAGTGCCGGCGCAGCAAAGGACGATTCCGAAGGCACGGACTTCCATGCCACGGCCCACGGCCATGTCTCCATGACGCCGCTCAAGGTGGATCTGACCGATCATGAAAACCTCGGCTATTGGGCGCAGACGGCCAGCAAGCTGGCGGGTCCATCCAACACATCGGCGGCGGCATCGTGAGCGAGCGTCGTCCGCCTCAGGTCCCGGGCTGGATTGCACGCTCGGTGCAGACGGGCACCGGCGCGGCACGGCCGCCCGTTGCTCCCAAGCCCATCAATCCCTTGCGTGTGGCCGCCTCGCCGGTGGGCGTGGGGCTGGACTCATCCACGGTGCGTGCCCGCATGGCCCAGCGCATCGGTGCGGCCGGCGTCAGCAACCCTGCCGTGCTGCAGGCCATGGCCACGGTGGAGCGTCACCGCTTTGTCGACAGTGCTCTGGTCAATCAGGCCTATGAAGACACCAGTCTGCCTATCGGCCTGGGCCAGACCATCTCCAAGCCCAGCATCGTGGCCCGCATGATCGAGCTGCTGCTCGACTCCGATGCGGCCCGCAACGGGCAAGGGCGCGTGCTGGAGATCGGCACCGGTTGCGGCTACCAGGCGGCCGTGCTGTCCATGCTTACCAAAGAGGTTTATTCGATAGAGCGGCTGCGTGGCCTGCACGAGAAGGCGCGCGGTCATCTGCGCCCCATGCGCCTGTCCAATGTGCATCTGATCCTCGGTGACGGCATGGTGGGTTTTGCCAGTGGCGCGCCCTATGCGGGCATCATCTCCGCTGCCGGAGGTGATGTGGTGCCGCAAGAGTGGTGTGATCAACTGGCGGTGGGCGGGCGACTGGTGGCTCCGGTCGTGGTGGGTGCGGGTAAGCAGGCACTGCTGGTGATTGACAAGAGTTCACACGGTTTTACGCAGACAGTTTTGGAAGCAGTCAACTTTGTCCCTCTAAAATCGGGGATCGCCTAGAAGGGAATAGCTTATGTTGGTATCGCGAAGTCTTGGTGCATGGGGAACGGCCGTGCTGGCAGGTGTCATCCTGGCCGGTTGTGCTGCCCAGGCAAACAGGGCTCCTGTGGAGGATCGCGGACAGTCGGCCTCCTCGTCTTCAACTGTGGACGTCAAGTCGCTGCCCGGCGCTGAAAATGCCGGCAAGCCGGGTTACTACACCATCAAGCCTGGCGACACTCTGATCAGGATTGGTCTGGAGCACGGCCAGAGCTGGAAGGACATTGCTCGCTGGAGCAATCTGGACAATCCCAACGTGATTGAAGTCGGTCAGGTGGTGCGTGTGGTGCCGCCCGGACGCGAGGCGCCTGTCGCCTCGTCCGGTTCGGGTCGCGGTGTCGCGCCCGTGGTTGTGGGCGGTGGCAGCGCCGCAACGACGACCACACCCGTGACTCCCCCGGCTGCAAGCGCAACGCCAGTGCCATCCACGCCTGCAACAAGCCCGGCGCCTGCTGCCAAGGGCGCCGATGATGTGAACTTCATCTGGCCTGCCAGCGGCTCGTTGATTGCCGGCTTCGACGAGCAGCGCAACAAGGGCTACGACATCAGCGGCAAGGCCGGCGATCCCGTGCTGGCTGCGGCCGATGGCCGTGTGGTGTATGCCGGTGCCGGCCTGCGTGGCTACGGCAATCTCATCATCCTCAAGCACAACAACACCTATCTGACCGCCTACGCCCACAACCAGTCTCTGCTGGTCAAGGAAGATCAGGCCGTGAAGAAGGGGCAGAAGATTGCCGAGATGGGCAGCACCGATGCCGATCGCGTCAAGCTGCACTTCGAGGTGCGTCGCCAGGGCAAGCCTGTCGATCCTTCGCGTTATCTGCCTTCGCGTTGAGCATGGCCTCGCAACGCAAGCAAGCCGCACAAGCCCCTGCCCCGCAGGGGCTTGTGCCTTCTGACGCGGTCGAGCAGAGCTGGGACGAAGCAGCCGAAGACGCCATTGCCTCGGCCGAGGTCGAGAACCGCGAACTCATGGTCGGCACCGAGCATCATGGTCAGCGTGTGGACAAGGTGCTGGCGCTGGGGGTGTCCGAGTTCTCGCGCAGCTATCTGCAGCAGTTGCTGGCCGACGGTGCAGTCACGCTCAACGGTAAGGTTCTGCTCAAGCCTTCGGTCAAGGTGGCCGTGGGCGACCGCCTGCGCGTGGAAATGCGCCCCACCCAGCAAAGCATGGCTTTCCAGCCCGAGACCATGGATTTGCAGGTGGTCTATGAGGACGAGGATCTGCTGGTCATCAACAAGCCTGCGGGTCTGGTGGTGCATCCGGCGCCCGGCAACTGGACGGGCACGCTGCTCAACGGCCTGCTGGCGCGTGACGAAAAAGCGCGCCAGGTGCCGCGCGCCGGCATTGTTCACCGGCTGGACAAGGACACCAGCGGTTTGATGGTGGTGGCGCGCAATCGAAGCACCATGGATGCGCTCATCAAGATGATCGCTGCACGTGAGGTGAGTCGCCAGTATCTGGCACTTGCCCACAAGCAATGGGGCAGCCGCAAGCGCCGCGAAGTCGATGCGCCGATCGGCCGTGACCCGCGCAATCGCCTGCGCATGGCGGTGGTGGATCTGAATCTGCACCCCGGCAAGCAGGCGCGTACCGACTTCGATCTGCTCGATGGCGATGCAGCGCATAGCCTGGTGCGCTGCACGCTGCACACCGGCCGCACGCACCAGATCCGGGTGCACATGGCGTCGCTCGGTCATCCGCTGATAGCCGATACGCTGTATGGCGGCCAGCCCGAGGGCGGACTGGAGCGCCAGGCACTGCATGCCTTCAGGCTGGCCTTTGAGCACCCTGTGACGAAAAAGCCGCTGGTCCACTATGCGCCGCTGCCACAAGACATGGCCGGTGCACTGGATTTATGGGGTCTGCGTTACAATCTGCCGGAAAGCCTCTGACCATCACTCGCATGGCATATTTGGGGCGCTTCCCTCTCTTCTTAGAATCAGGCGTCCCACCGCAGTCGGTGCGACAGCCGCTCCCGAAACGCTGCGCCCATGAATACGGTAGATGCCAAGCGGGTTCTTGAAACAGCATTGATTTGTGCCCCGCAGCCTGTAACGCTGCGGGAATTGCGCTCACTTTTTGATGATGTGCTGGGCTCGGACACGGTTAAGGATTTGCTGCTGGACCTGCAAAAGGACTGGGCCCTCAAGGGCGTGGAACTGGTGCAGGTGGCTTCTGGCTGGCGTTTCCAGAGCCGGCCCGAGATGCGCGTCTACCTGGACAAGCTTCACCCCGAGAAGCCGCCCAAGTACACGCGGGCGACGCTGGAGACGCTGGCCATCATCGCCTACCGTCAGCCGGTCACGCGGGGTGATATCGAGGATATTCGCGGCGTGACCGTGAACAGCCTGATCATCAAGCAGCTGGAAGACCGAGGCTGGATCGAGGTCATCGGCCATCGTGAAACCGTGGGGCGGCCCGCGCTGTTTGCCACCACGCGCCAGTTTTTCGATGATCTGGGTCTGCAGTCGCTGGATCAACTGCCCATGCTGGAGGAAACCCAGGCTCAGCAAAGTCTGTTCAAGGCGCTGGATGGGGAGGAGGGCGACCAGACTGCCGTGCCGCAGGCCGATGCGGAGGATGCCCAGCCCCAGGAGGGTGTGGAAGCCTCAGAGCCGGTCGAGGTCGCAGAGGGTGCGGATGTCGCTACAGAGTCCGATGCTGCTGAGAGTGAAATCCTGGGTGCCCCGGACGAGGAAGATGGCGCCGAGGTGCTGCCGGATACCGATGCTGACCCAGTAGCGCAAAAGCCTGCAGAGCTTGTGTCGGAGCTTCAGCCCGAGGTGGATGCGCCAGAGTTGGAGTCATATCCGGATCAGGCGCAGAGTGATATTGAGCAAGATGCTACTGAAGAGATAGTGATTGAGCTACCGGATTCGGAGCCAGGGCCGACCGAGGAGCCGCCGTCCGTGAGCAAGCACAAGGCGGCCAGGCCCGCCAGGACTGCTATGGCGGCAGAGCCGGAGCCCAAACCGGCGGCCAAGAAAGCCGGACGTACCGAGTGGGTGGGCCTGAAAGCGTTTCTCGAGGATGACTACGGCAGCGACGACGACGAGGCCGAGGACACAAAGGCGAAAGCGCGGGCCGACGATGCCGTCGGGTCAGCAGAACAAGGAATTGTGGAGGGTGACGATGGCGTCATCCCCGAAGGAAAACTGGAATGAACAACGAGACATCGAACCCGATGCCCGAGTCCGCAGCCGCTTCGCCCGAAGCCGAACCGGTCAAGAAGACTCGCAAGCCCCGCGCAGCCAAGGCCGATGGGGCCAAGGATGCCGCCGAGGCCAAGAAGCCTGCCGCACCGCGCAAGCGCGCCGGCGTCAAGAAGGACGCTGCTGGCGAGGCCAAGCCTGCGCGCAAGCGCGTGACCAAGCCGCGTACCGAAGAAGCCGTGGCCGTCGAGGAGCCGGTTCAGCCCGTGGCCGAGCAGGAGCTGCAGTCCCAGGACCAAGACCAGGGTCATGATGCAGTGGATGCCGTCGTTGCCGAAGTGCCTGTGCAGAGCGTTGCCGCTCCTCATGGGCCCAAGGGACGCAAGGGTCAGAACATCGACTTTGCCGATGTGATCTCGGGCGACTTCGACGACGAGGAAGAGAACGGCAGCGCCATGCCCGCCAAGCGCGTGCTTGCGCCCCAGGTCGATTCTCCCAAGCTGCACAAGGTGCTGGCCCAGGCCGGCATGGGCTCGCGCCTGGAGATGGAGCAGCTGATACTGGAAGGGCGCATCTCGGTCAACAACGAGCCTGCCCACGTCGGCCAGCGCATTCAGTTCGGCGATATCGTCAAGGTCAACGGCCAGCCCATCCGCTTCCGTATCGACCCCCCTCCTGCACGCGTGATTGCCTATCACAAGCCTGTGGGCGAAGTGGTGACGCATGACGATCCGCAAAACCGCCCCACGGTGTTCCGCAAGCTGCCCAAGCTGCAGCATGGCAAGTGGCAGTCGGTGGGTCGTCTGGACTTGAATACCGAAGGTCTGCTGCTGTTCACCAGTTCGGGCGAGCTGGCGAACTCGCTGATGCACCCCCGCTTCGGCCTGGAGCGTGAATACGCGGCCCGCGTGCTGGGCGCGCTGAGCAAGGAAGAAAAGCAGCGCCTGCTGGACGGCGTGCAGCTCGAAGACGGCGAAGCCAGCTTCGGTGCCGTGGAAGATGGCGGTGGCGAAGGTGCCAACTGCTGGTACCGCGTGACTATCTCCGAAGGCCGCAACCGTGAAGTGCGTCGCATGTTCGAGGCCGTGGGCCATGCCGTCAGCCGTCTGATCCGTATCCGCTACGGCGCCATGATGCTGCCGCGTGGCCTCAAGCGCGGCGCCTGGGTGGAGCTTGATCAGGCCGATATCCAGGCGCTGATGTCGGCAGCGGGTGTCAAGGAGCGCGCTCCCGTCGAGCGCAACAACGGCGGCGCCCGTGGCGCCAACAACCGTGGCGGCCGCAACAGCCGCAGCGGCGGTCGCGGCAATGGCATGAATGCCGATCGCGCGCCTCAGGGGCGACGCGAGGGCGGCGGCCAGCGCCGTGGCGAGTGGGACGGCAATCGTCCGGCACCCAGCGGCATGCTGGGCGACAACCCGCGCAACAAGTCTGGTGGTCGCTCCGGTGGCTCGGGGCGCTCGCAGGGAGGCGGTCAGCCCGATCCCATGCGCACCTCGGTGGGCTATATCGGCGGCGACAGCCTCTCGCGTGCCCGTCAGAACGCCAAGCGTCGCCCTGGTGGCGGCGGTGGTGGTGGCCGCCGCGGCGGCCGCTAAAAAGGCGTCCGTAAGGATTTGAGTGCTGCCCGGACTTCAAGGTCTATGGCGGCACCGCTAAAATCAACTGTTTTGCTTTTTCGGCAAAAACCCATAGTAACCCTGATTAGGAAATAATCATCATGGCTATCGAACGTACCCTCTCCATCATCAAGCCCGACGCAGTTGCCAAGAACGTGATCGGCCAAATCTACGCCCGCTTCGAAGCTGCTGGCCTGAAGATCGTGGCTGCCAAGCTGGTGCACCTGTCGCGCGGCGAAGCCGAGCAGTTCTACGCTGTGCACGCTGCCCGTCCTTTCTTCAAGGATCTGGTGGACTTCATGGTCTCCGGCCCCGTGATGATTCAAGCTCTGGAAGGCGAGAACGCCATCCTGAAGAACCGTGAACTGATGGGCGCCACCGACCCCAAGAAGGCCGAAAAGGGCACCATCCGCGCCGACTTCGCCGACAGCATCGATGCCAACGCCGTGCACGGCTCCGACGCTGCTGAAACTGCTGCTGTGGAAGTTGCCTTCTTCTTCCCCGGCATGAACGTGTACTCGCGTTAATCCACGCTAGCTTTACAGCATGCTCTCGCTGACGCCAGCGCTTTGCATTCGTGCAAGGCGGGTGTCAGCACTTGAAGATGCTGGCCACGGCGTGGCAAACACCGTTCGCAAGACGCCTCGCCACATGCCGATATGACTACTAATTTGCTTGATTTTGACCTCGAAGGACTGACCGCTTATTGCGAGCAGCTCGGGGAGAAGCGTTTCCGTGCGACGCAGCTGTTCCGCTGGATTCACCAGCGTGGCGCATCCGATTTCGACCAGATGACAGATCTGGCCAAGTCTTTGCGCGAAAAGCTCAAAAGCCGGGCCCACATTACCGCTTTGCCTGTGGTGACGGAGCATGTCTCTGCCGATGGCACCGTGAAGTGGCTGTTCGATGTGGGTGACGGCAATGCCGTTGAATCCGTTTTCATTCCTGAGGACGACCGCGGCACGCTGTGTGTATCGTCCCAGGCAGGTTGCGCCGTGGGCTGCCGCTTTTGCTCGACGGGGCATCAGGGCTTCAGCCGCAACCTCAATACCGGCGAAATCCTTGCCCAGCTCTGGTATGCCGAGCATTCGCTGCGCAAGCGCTTCGGCACCGAAGATCGCATCATCTCCAACGTGGTGATGATGGGCATGGGCGAGCCTTTGCAGAACTACAGTGCGCTGGTGCCTGCCTTGCGCGTGATGCTGGACGACCATGGCTATGGCCTGTCGCGTCGTCGCGTGACGGTGTCCACCTCGGGCGTGGTGCCCATGATGGATCGACTGTCGCAGGACTGCGCCGTGGCGCTTGCGGTGTCGCTGCACGCGCCCAATGATCCGCTGCGTGACAACCTGGTGCCGCTGAACAAGAAGTACCCGATTGCCGAGCTGCTGGACGCCTGCGAGCGCTATCTGGAGTTCGCGCCGCGTGACTTCATCACCTTTGAATATTGCATGCTCGACGGCGTTAACGATCAGCCTGAGCATGCGCGCCAGCTGATAGAGTTGGTGCGCGCGCGTGGCGATGGCAAGAGCTGGTGCAAGTTCAATCTGATCCCGTTCAATCCCTTCCCCGCTTCGGGTCTGCTGCGCTCGCCTTCGGCCCGTGTGACCGAGTTCGCTACGTTGCTGAGCAATGCCGGCATCGTGACCACGGTGCGCAAGACCCGCGGTGACGATATCGATGCGGCCTGTGGTCAGCTCGCGGGCGATGTGAAGGACAGAACTCGCGCTGCCGAGCGTATGGCCAAGCAGCGTACTATCCCGCTCAAGCAGGTGTCTTGACGGAGTTTTGAATAAAGGACAATCAATGAGGGCAGTGGTACAGCGACCGGTTTGGCAACATTGGGGCTTGTTGGCCCGGTGGGGGGTACCGGTTGCGGTCGCGGCACTTGTGGGTTGTACTTCGACAACGACCACCACCACTTCCTCTACGTCCGTACCCCAGGCTTCCGTGGTTGGCACGGGCGGGGCCCAGATCGCCGATGCCAATCGCCGTGCCCAGATTCGCCTGGAGTTGGCTGCCAATTACTTTCAGGCCGGGCGCCTGGATGTGGCCATGGATGAGGTGGGGCAGGCCTTGGCTGCCAAGCCCGATTACGCCGATGCATACGGTCTGCTGGGCCTGATCCTCATGCAGAACCAGGACTGGACGCAGGCCGAGATTGCCATGCGCAAGGCCGTGGATCTCAATCCGCGCGACGGCAACCAGATTCACAATTACGGCTGGATGCAATGTCAGCAAAAGCATTTCGACGTAGCCCAGCAGTGGTTTGATAGAGCCTTGCAGGCTCCGGGCTACCGTGAACAGCCCAGGACTCTGCTGGCCAAGGGCATGTGCTACCAGCAGGCAGGACAGTTGGAGCAGGCCTACCAGAACATGTTTCGTGCCTACGAGATGGATGTGGGCAATCCCGCTGCAGGCTACAACCTGGCAAATGTTCTTTGGCTCAAAGGTGATCTGAAGAAGGCGCAGTTCTACATCCGGCGCTTGAATAACAATAGCAATCAGGCCAGTGCGGAAAGCCTCTGGCTGGGGATCAAAATAGACAGGGCACTGCACGACGACATTGGAGTGCGTCAACAGGCCGATCAACTGCGCGAGCGTTTTCCTCAATCGCGTCAGTGGCTGGCCTATGAACGTGGAGCTTTCAATGAATGAGGCTGCGGTGGAAGAGGAAACTATGCAAAGCGAAGAGCAGGTGCCAACTCAGGGGCAGGTCACGGCCGGGGTCTTGTTGCGTCAGGCGCGGGAAGCAGCCAGGATGCAGTTGCCCGTGATGGCTGCGACATTGAAGGTGCCGCAGCACAAGCTGGAAGCGCTGGAGGCCGATGACTATGCGGCCTTTCCCGATCATGTGTTCATGCGTGCTCTGGCCATGGGAATGTGCCGGACCTTGCATATCGATGCCGAATCGGTGCTGGCCAAGCTGCCACGTACCGAGATCAAAAGCCTTGCCAAAACAGGTCCTGGCATCAACGAGACCGTCAAGGTGCGCAGCAGCTTCAAGGTCACGGGTACACCGCTGGACTCCGGCAACAGCAGCTCTCGCAAGATTGCGGCAGGCGTGCTGATTCTGCTGGCAGCTGCCGCTGCCGTGTACTTTGTGCCATTCCATCAGATGGTTGACGGCGCCGATGGGGCAGGCGCGCCAGCGCCGGCTCAGGCCCAGTCTGACCAGACGGCTGCGGTCAGCGCGCAGGCTGCAGAACCGCTTGCCCAGGCCGAGAGCGGTGCACAGGGCAGTTCTGCCGCATCCGCGGCGCCGGTGACAGAGTCTGTGTCGGTTGCTGCTGCGGCCGGCATGCCTGGCGATGGTGCTGCAGCAAGCGCTCCCGCCGCATCTGTGGCAACTGCCCAAACCGCAGCCCCGGCAACCGAGGCGGCTGTGCCTGTGACCGGCGCTGCCGGCCTGCTGGTGCTGAAGGTGAATACCGGCCAGTCCTGGGTCAAGGTCAAGGACGGAGCCGGCAAGGTGGTGCTGGAAAAGACCCTGTCCAAGGATGAATCTGCGACGGCCGAAGGCCAGTTGCCCCTGTCGGTGATTGTGGGCAATGCCAAGGGCACGCAGGTGACGGTACGTGGCGAACCCTTCGATATCTCGAGCACACGCGACAATGTGGCTCGCTTCGAGGTGAAGTAACCGTTCGAGGTAAACAAGAGTGCAAGATTCTCAAAGCTCGCAGCAGCTCAGCCAGGCGATAGCCATCGCCAGCCCGCTGCCGCGCAAATCGCGCCAGGCCCGTGTGGTGTGGCGCAACAACGTGGTCACCGTCGGGGGCGATGCGCCCGTGCGCGTGCAGTCCATGACCAATACCGACACCGTGGATGCGGTTGAAACCGCCATTCAGGTGCGCCAGCTGGCCCAGGCCGGCTCGGAGATGGTGCGCATCACGGTGAACACGCCCGAGGCGGCGGCGGCCGTGCCCTATATCCGTGAGCAGCTCGATCGCATGGGCGAGTATGTGCCGCTGGTGGGGGACTTTCACTACAACGGCCACCGTCTGTTGACCGACTACCCCGACTGTGCCCAGGCGTTGTCCAAGTACCGTATCAACCCCGGCAACGTGGGCAAGGGCGACAAGAAGGACAAGCAGTTCGGTCAGATGATCGAGATCGCTGCAAAGTACGACAAGGCCGTGCGCATCGGCGTGAACTGGGGCTCGCTGGACCAGGAAATCATGGCCGATCTGATGGATCAGAACAGCCGTCGCGAGAGGCCCTGGGAGACACGCCAGGTCATGTACGAGGCGCTGATCACCTCGGCCATCAGCTCGGCCGAGCTGGCCAGGAATATCGGCTTGAACCCCGACAACATCATCCTGTCCTGCAAGGTCAGCGGTGTGCAGGATCTGATCTCGGTCTATCGCGAGCTGGCGCGCCGCTGCGACTATGCGCTGCATCTGGGTCTGACCGAGGCCGGCATGGGCACCAAGGGCACGGTGGCATCCGCTGCTGCGCTGTCGGTGCTGCTGCAGGAGGGCATTGGCGACACGATTCGCGTCTCGCTCACTCCCCAGCCCGGTGAAGCACGCACGCAGGAAGTCGTGGTGGCCTCCGAAATTCTGCAGGCCCTGGGTCTGCGCGTGTTTGTGCCCAGCGTCACCGCCTGCCCGGGCTGCGGCCGCACCACCAGCACCACCTTCCAGGAACTGGCCAAGAAGATTGACGATTTCCTGCGTGGTGAAATGCCGGTCTGGCGTACCCAGTTCCCCGGCGTGGAAGCCATGAAGGTGGCCGTGATGGGTTGCATCGTCAACGGCCCCGGCGAGAGCAAGCATGCCGATATCGGCATCAGCCTGCCCGGCAATGGCGAAGCGCCTGCGGCGCCGGTGTTCATCGACGGCGAGAAAGCCTTGACGCTGCGTGGCGAACATATCGCCGAGGAGTTCCAGACCCTGGTGCTGGAATATGTGCAGCGCCGCTACGGCCAGAAGGCCTGAGCGACTCGAGCGCTTGCAGCGGCCCGGCATGCGGGTGGTGATTGCGCTTGCTGGCACAATGCCAGCGAGCCAAGACTTTGGAATTGATAGCTGCTTGCGCGCTATCTGTATGGATTTGAATTAGGTTTCTAGTTGAAGGGCATGATTGCCGTGTGCAATATGCTCTTGTTTTGCTAGTAGCCCAAGTGTGAGACTTCACGTGGCCAAGAACGAAAAACTGACCGCCGTCAAAGGCATGAACGACATTCTCCCACCCGATTCGGCGCGTTGGGAGTGGTTTGAAGCCAAGGTGCGCGATCTGATGGGCCGCTTTGCCTATCGCAATATGCGCACCCCCATCGTCGAGCCCACGGCCCTGTTCGTGCGCGGCCTGGGCGAGGTGACCGATATCGTCGAAAAGGAGATGTACTCCTTTGAGGACCGGGCGGATAAGCATGGCCAGGCCGAGCATCTGACCCTGCGTCCTGAAGGTACGGCCGGCGTGGTGCGTTCGGTGGTGGAAAACAATCTGCTGTATGAAGGCGGCAAGCGTCTGTTCTACATCGGTCAGATGTTTCGGCGCGAAAAACCCCAGCGCGGTCGCTATCGCCAGTTCCACCAGGTCGGTGTGGAAGCCCTGGGTTTTGCCGGTCCAGAGCTGGATGCCGAAGTGATTCTGCTGGCCGCTCAACTTTGGAAAGAGCTGGGCATTGAAGGCGTGCGCCTGGAACTCAACAGCCTGGGTCAGCCCGAGGAGCGCAAGACCCACCGCGAGGCGTTGATTGCCTACTTCGAGCAGCACACCGAGGTGATGGACGAGGAAGCCAAGCGCCGCATGTACAGCAATCCGCTGCGCGTGCTGGACACCAAGAATCCTGCCATGCAGGAAATGGTCAACGCAGCTCCCAGGCTGATGGACTATCTGGGCGATGCATCCAAGGCGCATCTGAAGGCTGTGCAGGACATTCTGGATGCCAACGATGTGGCCTGGAGCCTGAACCCGCGTCTGGTGCGTGGCATGGACTACTACAACCTCACGGTGTTCGAGTTCATTACCGACAAGCTGGGTTCGCAGAGCACGATCTGCGGCGGCGGTCGTTACGACTATCTGATCGAGGAAATCGGCGGCAAACCCGCTCCGGCCGTGGGCTGGGGCATGGGTGTGGAGCGCGTGCTCGAAGTGCTCAAGGAGGTGGGGGTAGAGATTCCCCAGCCCGCAGCCGATGTCTACGCCATCATTCCCGACGCCTCGGTGCTGCCTCAGGTCTTCAAGACCGTGCAGCAGCTGCGTGCAGCCGGTGTGGCGGTTCAGATGCATGCAGCGGCCGGCGGCTCGGCCGAGGGCATGGGCTCGATGAAGTCCCAGTTCAAGAAGGCCGATGGCTCGGGTGCACGCTTTGCCCTGATCTTCGGCTCCGACGAACTGGCCCAGGGCAAGGTGACTGTGAAGTCGCTGCGCGACGGCGAGGGCCAGCAGGTGCAGCAAGCTCTGGCGGACGTGGCCCTGTGGGCCGGCAGCCTAAAATCGGCGGTTTGATTTTCCGCACCTCGTTTTCCGACCAGCGTTCCACTCAATCTAAGTAGCCATGGCAAACCATCTCGATCTTGAAGAACAAGAGCAAATTGAGCAGCTCAAGCATTTCTGGAATTCCTGGGGAACTCTGATCACCAGCGTGCTGGTCGTGGTCTTTCTCGGACTGGCCGGCTGGAACGGCTGGCAGTACTGGCAAAAGCGTCAGGCTACCCAGGCCTCGGCCCTGGAGTTCGCCGTGGACGAAGCGCTGACGGCCAAGGATGCGGCGCGAGCCGACCAGGCTTTCAGCGAGTTGCGGGACAAGTACGCGGGCACGGCACAGGCCGCTCAGACGGCTTTGCTGATGGCCAAGGCCTCGGTGGATGCCGGCAAGCTCGATGACGCCAAGGCTCAGCTGAGCTGGGTGGCCGACAAGGGCGATGAAAGCTTCAAGGCCCTCGCTCGCATTCGTCTGTCTTCCGTGCTGGAGCAGCAAAAAAGCTATGACGAAGGCCTGAAGGTGCTTGAGGCGGCCATGCCCGAGTCCTATGCCGGTCTGCAGGCTGATCGCCGTGGCGATCTGTATGTGGCGCTGGGCAAGCAGGCTGAGGCGGTTGCCCAGTACCAGGCTGCCTACAAGGCGCTGGACAAGGATCTGGACTACCGCCATCTGGTGGAATTCAAGCTGAATGCGCTGGGCGTGGCTCCTGAAGCCGCGACCCTGGTCAAGACAACGCCGTCGGAGAAATAATCTTGAAGACTTTTGCCCATCAAGTGAAGTTCGCTGCCCCCGCAGCGCAATCCGCAGCCCGTGTGCTGGTGCTGACTGCTGTGGCCGCGTCGCTGGCTGCTTGTTCCATGTTCGGCGGCAAGGACAAGCCCAAGCCCCTGGACCTGGGGCCCAATCCAGGGAAGATCGCGGTGCATCAGGCTTGGTCGGCCAAGCTGGGCAGCGAAGTGCCTCTGGCCATGCCTGCGCTGGTGCAGGGCAATACCGTCACCGTGGTCACCAAGGATGGCAGCGTTACGACGCTTGATGGCAATACCGGCAGCCAGTTGGGCAAGTTCAGTGCGGGCGAGCCGCTGACCACCGGCGTGGGCAGCGACGGCCAGCGCACAGCGGTGGTTACACGCAGCAACCAGCTCATGGTGTTTGCCGAAGGCAAGCAGCTGTGGAAGAACAATCTGACTGCCGCAGTCTATACGCCGCCTCTGGTGGCTGGCGGCCGCGTGTTCGTGATGGCGGCTGACCGTTCTCTGGCGGCCTTCGATGCCAATACGGGTCGTGAGCTGTGGTCGGTTGAAGGCCCCAGCAATGAACCGCTTATTTTGCGCCAGCCAGGCGTTTTGCAGGCCGTTGGTAATAATCTGGTGGTAGGCGTGTCCGGACGTCTGGCAGGTGTTGATCCTGACAATGGCTCGGTGCGCTGGATGGCTCCTCTGGCCGCGCCGCGCGGGACCAACGATGTGGAGCGACTGGTGGATCTGGTCGGTCCCGTCAGCCGTGTGGGCAGCAGTGTCTGCGCACGTGCGTTCCAGGCCTCGGTGGGGTGCGTGGATGTGAGCACGGCCAATGTGCGCTGGACGCAGACCTCCAAGGGTAGCGATGGCGTGGCGGGCGACGAGCAGGCCGTGTTTGGCGCCGAAAGCAACGGCACGGTACAGGCCTGGAATCGTGCAGACGGTCAGCGTCTGTGGTCCATCGACAAGCTGCAGTACCGCAAGCTGACGGCACCTCTGGTGCTGGGCCGCTCCGTGGTGCTGGCCGATGATTTGGGGACAGTGCACATGCTCTCGCGTGAAGACGGCTCTGCACTGGCCCGTTTGGAAACTGACAAGGCAGGAGTTGCCACTTCCCCGGTTGTCGCCGCCAATACTCTGGTGATCGTCAGCCGAAGCGGAACTGTGTATGGCTTCAAGCCGGATTGATAGGTTGTTTTTGGAATGAAGCCAGTTATTGCCCTGGTAGGGCGCCCCAATGTGGGCAAGTCGACGCTGTTCAATCGACTCACGAAGTCGAGGGATGCCATCGTCGCCGACTTTGCAGGGCTGACGCGTGACCGCCATTACGGCCAGGGCCGTCAGGGCAAGCATGAGTACATCGTCATCGATACGGGCGGTTTCGAGCCGGACGCATCGCGCGGCATCTTCAAGGAGATGGCCAAGCAGACGCAGCAAGCCGTGGCGGAAGCCGATGTCGTGATCTTCGTGCTGGATGCGCGTGCCGGTCTGTCCGGTCAGGATCACGAGATCGGCAACTACCTGCGCCGTCTGGGCAAGCCCACCATTCTGGTGGCCAACAAGGCCGAAGGCATGAAGGATGGCGTGCAGCTGTCCGAGTTCTATGAGCTGGGTCTTGGCGAGGTCGTGCCCGTGTCTGCCGCCCACGGTCAGGGTGTGCGCAGTCTGGTCGATGCAGCCCTGGGTCTGCTGAATCTGCCCGAGCCTGAAGACGAGGTTTTTGGCGAGGAAGACCAGAAGCCCGTGCGTCTGGCGGTGGCAGGTCGTCCCAATGCCGGCAAGTCCACGCTGATCAATACCTGGCTGGGTGAAGAGCGTCTGGTGGCTTTTGACATGCCCGGCACCACGCGCGATGCGATCACCGTGCCTTTCGAGCGCAATGGCCAGAAGTTCGAGCTGATCGATACAGCCGGTCTGCGCCGCAAGGGCAAGGTGTTCGAAGCCATCGAGAAATTCTCGGTGGTCAAGACGCTGCAGGCCATCGAAGGCGCCAACGTCGTGCTGCTGCTGATCGATGCCACGCAAGGCGTGACCGACCAGGACGCCCATATTGCGGGCTATATCCTGGAAAGCGGCCGCTCGGTCGTGCTGGGCATCAACAAATGGGATGCCGTGGATGACTACCAGCGTCAGATGCTGGAGCGCTCCATCGAGACGCGCCTGTCCTTCCTGAAGTTTGCGCCGCTGCACTTCATCTCGGCACAAAAGCGCCAGGGTCTCGAGCCGCTGTGGAAATCCATCATCCAGGCCCATCGTGCAGCCACCTGCAAGATGCCTACTCCTGTGCTGACGCGCATCCTGATGGAGTCGATCCAGTTCCAGACGCCCAAGAAGGTGGGAGCCTATCGTCCCAAGATGCGCTATGCCCACCAGGGCGGCATGAACCCGCCCATCATCGTGATCCATGGCAACTCGCTGGAACTGGTCACCGATGCGTACAAGCGCTTTCTGGAAGGTCGTTTCCGCAAGGAGTTCAATCTTGTCGGCACCCCGTTGCGCATCGACTTGAAAACCTCCCATAATCCTTACGCCGACAAGGATTAATAGCTATCTGCTGGTGCCTACGGGAAAACCCTTTTTGCTGTTTTTCCCGGGCCCTGTGGTAATGTGTCGGTTTACAACAACACTCTTCGAACACGGAGAATATCGTGAGCAATAAAGGTCAACTCCTCCAAGATCCGTTCCTGAACGCACTGCGTCGTGAACATGTGCCGGTCTCCATCTATCTGGTCAACGGCATCAAGCTGCAGGGCCAAATCGAGTCGTTCGACCAATATGTGGTGCTTCTGCGCAACACTGTGACCCAGATGGTATACAAGCACGCCATCTCCACCATCGTTCCCGGTCGCGCCGTGAACTTCTCGGCCGCTACTCCGGCTGACAACGACGCCGCTGCTGCCTAAGCTTTCTTGCGTCAACGCCCGCCGGCCAGTCCGGCGCGGCTCTTACCCTACGGGACAGGTATTTGAGTTCTGAATCCTTTGAACGTTCCGCGTCTGCGCCAGTGCTGCTGGTGGGCGTGGATTTTGGTGTTCCCCATTTCGATGACGAGCTGGAAGAGCTGGGCCTGCTGGCACAGACTGCTGGCTTGCAACCCGTGGCGCGCTTGACCTGCAAGCGCAAAGCTCCCGATCCCGCGTTGTTCGTGGGCAGTGGCAAGGCGGATGAGATCCGCATGCTGGCCCAGATGCACGGCGCCAAGGAAGTCTGGTTCGACCAGGCTCTGAGCCCGGCGCAGCAGCGCAATCTGGAGCGCCATATCCAGATGCCGGTCAACGACCGGACCATGCTGATTCTGGAAATCTTCGCCCAGCGTGCACGCAGCCATGAAGGCAAGCTGCAGGTGGAGCTGGCTCGCCTGCAATACATCAGCACGCGCCTGGTGCGCCGCTGGAGTCACCTGGAGCGTCAGGCTGGCGGTATCGGCGGCCGTGGCGGCCCCGGTGAAAAGCAGATCGAGCTTGACCGCCGCATGATTGACGATGCCATCAAGCGCACCAAGGAGCGCCTGAAAAAGGTCAAGAAGCAGCGCTCTACGCAGAGGCGTCAGCGCTCGCGTCGCGAAGTGTTCAATATTTCCCTGGTTGGCTATACCAATGCCGGCAAATCCACGCTGTTCAATGCCATGGTGAAGGCTCGCGCCTATGCCGCAGATC
Organism: Comamonas sp. NyZ500; assembly: GCF_016772095.1. Taxonomy (NCBI): domain Bacteria; kingdom Pseudomonadati; phylum Pseudomonadota; class Betaproteobacteria; order Burkholderiales; family Comamonadaceae; genus Comamonas; species Comamonas sp. NyZ500. The sequence continues at coordinate 95,161 of NZ_JAEIJE010000011.1, forward strand.
AGCTGTTTGCCACGCTGGATACCACCACCCGGCAGATGTATCTGGCGGAGGCCGAGGAGTCGGTTTCCCTGTCGGATACCGTCGGTTTTATTCGTGACTTGCCGCACGGTCTGGTGGATGCTTTCCAGGCCACCTTGCAGGAGGCGATTGACGCCGATCTGCTGCTGCATGTCGTGGATGCATCGAACCCCGGATTCCCCGAACAAATACAACAAGTCCAAAAAGTTCTGGGTGAAATCGGGGCCGATGATGTGCCCCAGATTCTGGTTTTCAACAAGCTGGATGCCATTGAGCCCGAGCGTCAGCCTGCCCTGCTGCAGGATATGTATGAGCTCGATGGCACGCCGGTGCCGCGTGTGTTTGTCAGTGCTCGCTCGGGGCAGGGGCTGGCGCAGCTGCGGCAGATGTTGGCTGACCGGGTTTTGCAGGTACGTGAAGAGGCGGCACGCGAAGAAGTCGAGGGGCAGGACGATACGTACTGGATGTCCCCTGATGACGACGCGCAATACTAGGGGCTTGCGTTCCTATTGGGCACAATGCTTGCCATGGTCCATGTCTTTTTGAAAACACAGAGACGTCTCGCATGAATTTTTCACAACGCGTCCATCGCCTGGCGGTGCTGCCGCAACGCATTCGCGGGATGTTCAATTTGAACGATCCGCGCTGGGGTCGTGGCGACAACAATAACGAAGATGGCTCCAAGCCGGACAGCTCGGCACCCGAAGGGGAGCGTCCTCCGATGCCGCCCGCACCCGAGCAGCGCCCCCGTCCTTCCTCTCCTCAGCAAGGCCAGCCGCCTGATCTGGAGGAGGTATGGCGTGATCTCAATCGCAAGCTTTCCGGTCTGTTCGGTGGTGGCTCCGGCAATGGCCGTGGTGTGCCACCCAGCCGCAGCGGCGGTCAGCCTGGCGAGCCTTTCAACCCCGGCAAAGGAATTTTCCTGATTGCCGGCGTGGCCGTGCTGATCTGGCTGGGTACGGGCTTTTTCATCGTGCAGGAAGGCCAGCAGGCCGTCATCACGCAGTTCGGCAAGTACAAGAGCACCGTGGGAGCGGGCTTCAACTGGCGCCTGCCTTATCCCGTTCAAAAGCATGAGCTGGTCTATGTTTCGCAGATTCGCTCTGCGGAGGTGGGGAGCGACAACATCGTGCGCAGCACGGGGCTGCGCGAATCGGCAATGCTGACCGAGGACGAGAACATCGTCGAGATCAAGTTTGCCGTGCAGTATCGTCTGAGCGATGCGCGAGCCTGGCTGTTCGAAAGCCGCAGTCCTTCCGAGGCCGTGATCCAGGTGGCAGAGTCCGCCGTGCGTGAAGTCGTCGGCAAGATGAAGATGGATGCGGCTCTGGCTGAGGAGCGTGACCAGATCGCGCCGCGAGTACGCGATCTGATGCAGTCCATTCTGGATCGCTACAAGGTGGGCGTTGAGGTGGTGGGCATCAATATGCAGCAAGGCGGCGTGCGGCCGCCCGAGCAGGTGCAGGCCTCGTTTGACGATGTGCTCAAGGCTGGTCAGGAGCGTGAGCGTGCCAAGAATGAGGCCCAGGCTTATGCCAACGATGTGGTGCCCCGTGCTGCGGGTGCGGCGGCGCGTCTGGGTGAGGAGGCGGCGGCCTACAAGTCCAAGATCGTGGCCCAGGCTCAGGGTGATGCCGGACGCTTCAGTTCGCTGTATTCCGAGTACCAGAAGGCCCCTCAGGTCACGCGTGACCGTCTTTACATCGATGCGATGCAGCAGGTCTACACCAACGTGACCAAGGTTCTGGTGGAGTCGCGCCAGGGCTCCAATCTGCTGTATCTGCCTCTGGACAAGATCATGCAGAACGTGGGTGGCAGCGCCGCCGCTCCCGCTGCGTCGGGTGATGCAGCTGCCGGCGGCGCAGCTTCGGCTCCGGCCAACGTACGTGTAGTACCCAATCCCGCCGGTGATGCCCGCAGCCGCGATGCGCGCAGCCGTGACCGTGACGCACGCTAGGAGAGAATGCAGTGAATCGAATCGGATTTTTTGTCACCAGCATTCTCGTGGTGCTGGCCTTGCTGAGCTCGACCCTGTTTGTCGTGGATCAGCGTCAGTTCGGTGTGGTCTATGCGCTGGGTCAGATCAAGGAAGTGATCACCGAGCCCGGGCTTAACTTCAAGCTGCCGCCACCGCTGCAGAACGTGCGTTACATCGACAAGCGTCTGCTGACGCTCGACAGCACCGATACCGAGCCCATGCTCACGGCTGAAAAGCAGCGCGTGGTCATCGACTGGTATGTGCGCTGGCGAATCTCCGAGCCTTCGGAATACATCCGTAACGTGGGTCTGGATGAGTCTGCCGGTGCCATGCAGCTCAACCGTGTGGTGCGTAATGCCTTTCAGGAAGAGATCAACCGCCGTACCGTGCGTGAGCTGCTGTCTTCCAAGCGTGAAACGCTGATGGCCGACGTCAAGCGTGAAGTGCTGGAAACCGTGCGTGGCTCCAAGCCCTGGGGTGTCGACATCGTCGATGTGCGCATCACTCGCGTGGACTATGCCGAGACCATCACCGAGTCCGTCTATCGCCGTATGGAGGCCGAACGCAAGCGCGTGGCCAACGAGCTGCGCTCCACGGGCGCGGCTGAGGGGGAAAAGATTCGCGCCGAGGCCGACCGTCAACGTGACATCACCATTGCCAATGCCTACCGCGATGCACAGAAGATCAAGGGTGAGGGCGATGCTGAAGCGGCACGGGTCTATGCAGAAGCCTTTGGCAAGGATCCGCAGTTTGCGCAGTTCTATCGCAGTCTGGATGCTTACAAGGAGAGCTTCTCCAAGAAGAGCGATGTACTGGTGCTAGATCCTTCGCAAAGCGACTTCTTCAAGGCTTATCGCAGTGGCGGCTCCGCTGGCAAATAGGCCTAGGCTTGCGCAAATTCGGATCAGGCATGGTGTTTTGCCGATAGAAATGCCTGTTGTGCATCCTTGTTTGCGCAAGTTCGGAAAGCCTTGACAACGATACAAGCAATGGCCCCTTGAGGGCCATTGTCTATTGGGGGATGGCAATGGATTGGTGGGAGATCCTGGGACTGGCGATCGCCATGCTGCTGGTGCTGGAGGGGCTGCTGCCCCTGTTCGCCCCCGGGCTGTGGCGCCAGCTGTTTTCCCAGTTGCTGCAACTCAGGGATGGGCAGCTGCGCTTTTGCGGATTGCTCTGTATCGCAGCAGGCACCATCATGCTGGTGCTGCTTTAAATACTGCCGATACTGGCTAGGCCTTAGCGGTCAAATTGGGCAGGGCTGGCAAAGCCGGTAGAATCGCATTTTTAACAGCCTCCCCATTTCTCCATGTCTGCTTGGGTCCTGCCGGATCACATTGCCGATGTTTTGCCCTCCGAGGCACGGCACATCGAAGAATTGCGTCGAGGATTGCTCGATACTGCGCGCAGCTATGGCTATGAGCTTGTCATGCCACCCATGCTGGAGTATCTGGAGTCCTTGCTGACGGGTACAGGCGAAGCTCTTGCCCTTCAAACCTCCAAACTGATTGACCAGCTCTCCGGTCGCACCATGGGCCTGCGTGCAGACATGACGCAGCAGGTGGCACGCATTGATGCACATTTGCTCAATCGCAAGGGCGTAACCCGTCTGTGCTACTGCGGTCCTGTCGTTCATGCGCGCCCCGATCGTCCGCGCGCCACGCGTGAGCCGTTCCAGTTCGGTGCTGAAATCTACGGCCATGAAGGCCTGGAAGCCGACCTCGAAGCCCTGCATCTCGCTCTCGACTGCCTCAAGGGGGCGGGCGTCAAGGACGTCATCGTGGATCTGGCCGATGTGCGCATCGTGCGCAGCCTGCTGGCTGGCGTGATGGTGGACGAGCAGGTGCTGCGCGGCGTGCATGCGGCCCTGGCCTCCAAGGATGCAACCGAACTGGCTCAGCTGACCCGCGATTTCCCCGAAGCCTCGCGTGAAGGCCTGATGGCGCTGCTGCAGTTGTATGGCGGCATGGAAGTGCTCGATCAAGCTGAAAAGCTGCTGGAGCGCACTGCCGGCGTGCGCAATGTGCTGTCGCATTTGCGCTGGCTGGTGCAGCATCTGGATGGCGTCAAGGTCAGCTTCGACCTGGCCGATCTGCGTGGCTACTCCTACTACAGCGGCACGCGCTTCGCGATCTATGTGCCCGGCGGCAGCGATGCCCTGGTTCGCGGTGGCCGTTACGACGAAGTCGGTGCAGTGTTCGGGCGCAACCGTCCCGCTGCCGGCTTCAGTCTCGATATCAAACAACTGGTGGCTGTCGTGCCCGAGCGTCCGCTCAAGGCTGCCATTCGCGCCCCCTGGGGTGATGACGCGCAAGTGGCTGCCGCCATTGCCGCATTGCGCCAGCAGGGCGAGACGGTGGTCTGCGTGCTGCCAGGGCATGAAAGCGAAGTGGATGAGTTCCACTGCGACCGTGAGCTTGCCAATGTCGGCGGGCAATGGGTCGTGCAAGCCATTTAAGGCATTTGACTAATTCTTCGATTTATCGGATTGGAATATGAATACATCCAAAGGTCGCAATGTGGTCGTCGTCGGCACCCAGTGGGGTGATGAGGGCAAGGGCAAGCTGGTTGACTGGCTGACCGAAAGCGCCAACGGCGTCGTGCGTTTCCAGGGCGGTCACAACGCCGGTCACACACTGGTCATCAACGGCGTGAAGACGGCTCTGCACCTGATTCCCAGCGGCATCATGCGCCCTGGTGTGAAGTGCTACATCGGCAACGGTGTGGTGCTCTCCGTGGGCAAGCTGTTTGAAGAAATCGAAGGTCTGGAAAAGGCCGGCGTGCAAGTGCGTGAGCGTCTGCGCGTGTCCGAAGCCTGCCCGCTGATCCTGCCTTTCCACCAGGCTCTGGACGTGGCCCGTGAAGCGGCCCGCGAAAAGGGTGGCGTGCAGAAGATCGGCACCACCGGCAAGGGCATCGGCCCCTCCTACGAAGACAAGATCGCCCGCCGTGCCCTGCGTGTGCAGGACCTGAAGCACCCCGAGCGCTTCGCCACCAAGCTGCGCGAGCTGCTGAGCCTGCACAACCACATTCTGGTGAATGTGCTGGGTTCCAAGAACTTCGACTTCGGCGCCGGCCTGGCTCCCTACATGAAGGACGGCGAAGTTCAGTTCGACGCCGTGTACGAAGAAGCCATGCGTCATGCCGAGCTGATCAAGCCCATGATTGCCGATGTTTCGCGCGAGCTCAATGCCGTTCACGCCGAAGGCGGCAACCTGCTGTTCGAAGGCGCGCAAGGCACGCTGCTGGACGTGGATCACGGCACCTACCCCTATGTCACATCGTCCAACTGCGTGGCCGGCAATGCCGCCGCAGGCGCTGGCGTGGGCCCGGGTCTGCTGCACTACATCCTGGGCATCACCAAGGCTTACTGCACCCGCGTGGGCGGCGGTCCCTTCCCCACCGAGCTGGAATGGGAAAAGGAAGGCACTCCCGGCTGGGTCATGTCCACCGTGGGCGCAGAGAAGGGCGTGACCACCGGTCGTTCGCGCCGCTGCGGCTGGTTCGATGCTGCGTTGCTCAAGCGTTCGGCCCAGATCAACGGTCTGTCCGGCCTGTGCATCACCAAGCTGGACGTGCTGGACGGCATCGAAGAGCTGCAACTGTGCGTGGGCTACGAGCTGGACGGCGAGAAGATCGACCTGCTGCCTCTGGGCGCGGACGATATCGAGCGCTGCAAGCCCATCTACGAATCCATCCCTGGCTGGACCGACTCCACCGTGGGCGTGACCGAGTACGACAAGCTGCCCGTGAACGCTCGCCGCTATCTGGACCGTATCGCCGAAGTGACCGGTGTGCCCATTGCCATGGTGTCCACCAGCCCCGACCGCGACCACACCATCCTGATGCACAACCCGTACAGCGCCGCCTGATCGGGCCGGGTTTTACTGAACTTTCAAAGGAACTGTGCCCATGCTGACAGAAGACGGTAAGCACCTGTATGTGAGCTACGACGAGTACCACGGTCTCATCGAAAAGCTCGCCATCAAGATCCACCAGTCCGGCTGGGAATTCGACACCATCCTGTGCCTGGCACGCGGTGGTCTGCGTCCCGGCGACATCTTGAGCCGCATTTTCGACAAGCCCCTGGCCATCATGTCCACCAGCTCCTACCGCGCCGAAGCCGGCACGGTGCAGGGCCATCTGGACATCGGCCGCTTCATCGCCACGCCCAAGGGTGATATTTCCGGCCGCGTGCTGCTGGTGGACGATCTGGCGGACTCGGGCGCCACGCTCAAGGCCGTGATCGCCATGCTCAAGACCAACTACGCACCTATTACGGAGCTGCGCAGCGCCGTGATCTGGACCAAGGGCGTGTCGACCTTCGAGCCTGACTACTCGGTGGACTTCCTGGCCACCAACCCCTGGATTCACCAGCCTTTCGAAGGCTATGACACGCTGAATCCCGAAAAGCTGGCGGAGAAGTGGAAGGTCTGAGGACCCGTCACCGACGTTGGCAAAGGAGCCCTTTTGGGGCTCCTTTTTTTATAGAGCAATGATGTTCATCAATCGATGAGCGTCATGTGCCTTTATTCCAACGGTTTCAAGCTTTTTTAAAGCTGTACCGTAATAAAAGCAGGAGCTAGCTGCTCCTGTTTTTGAATTGTTGTCATGATGCGGCCTGCGCCGATCAGGCAAGCTTGGCGCGGCATTTCAACAAGCTTTGTAAACCAGAAGGCTTGTGTTGGCAGCGGCTGCATTGGCGCAGCTACACTGCATGGATTCTGAGAAGGTGGTGGTTGTGGGACGTCTTTCTATTGGGCGCACTGGCGCTGCTGTGGCATTGGTCGTGGGCGTGGGCGCCGCGGCATGGTTGGGGGCTTCGGCCTTGCCCGGTTTCAAGTCTGCCAAGGCAGCCGCTCCGGCGGTCGCTGCCGCTCCTGTGGTCGCGCCCGCGGCGGTAGTTGCAACCGGTGCACCTGTGTCGCCCGCCGCTGTCAAGCCCGCACAGGCTGCGCGTGCAGTGCAAGGCCCAACGCCCATCTTCGTGCTGAACTCCCTGGATGCATCCATCAGCGTGATCGATCCGCAGACCTGGAAGGAGCAGTCGCGCATTCCCACGGGCAAGGAGCCTCATCACCTGTATCTGACGCCAGACGAGAAGTCGCTGGTGGTGGCCAATGCGCTGGGCGATTCGCTGACTCTGGTGGATCCGCGCACGGGTGCCGTGCAGCGCGTGATCCGCGATATCGTGGACCCATACCACCTGCGCTTTTCGCCGGATATGAAGTGGTTCGTCACGGCAGCCAACCGCCTCAACCACATCGATTTCTACCGCTGGGATGCGGCCACGCAGACGCCGACTCTGGTCAAGCGCGTCTCCACCGGCAAGACGCCCAGCCATTTGTTCATCGACGCGCAGAGCAAGACGCTGTACTCCACCATGCAGGACAGCGACGCCCTGGTGGCCATCGATATCGCCACCCAGACCATCAAGGCCCGCGTGCCCACAGGCCCCATGCCTGCGGACGTCTATGGCAGCCCTGATGGCAAAAAGCTGTTTGTCGGCCTGACGGGCGGCGATGGTGTCGAGGTGTTCGATATCACCGGCGCCGAGCCACGCAGCCTGGGTCAGATCAAGACGGCTGCCGGAGCGCATGCCTTCCGCGCTGCCGGCGATGATCGCCATCTGTACGTGAGCAATCGCGTGGCCAATACCATCAGCAAGATCGATATGGTCAGCAGCCAGGTCGTTGCCAATTACCCGGCGCCTGGCGGCCCCGACTGCATGGATGTCTCGGCTGACGGCCGCTACATCTTCGTGGCCTCGCGCTGGGCGCGCAAGTTGTCGGTGATCGACACGGTGGAGAAGAAGGTGGTCAATCAGGTCAACGTGGGCAAGTCGCCTCACGGTGTCTGGACGCTGTCCCACGCCGCGCGCTAAGGTGCTTGTCCCTGCTGCATCGAAACGGCAGGGATGGCTTGGTCTCCGTGTTGACCACCTCAAGGAGGGTGGATGCAAAGACGTTGTTTCATGCTTGGATCGCTGGTCGGCGGCCTGTCTGCCGTTCCAGCCTTCGCTGTCGAAGCGGCAAAGAAGATGGTTTCAGGCGCTTGCTCCAAGGCGGTCTACCTGACCTTCGACACCGGGCATATGGGCATAGCCCAGCTTGTCGCCCAGGTGCTGCAAAAGCACAAGGTTCCCGTCACATTCTTTGCGGCCAATGAGGCCACGAAGGAGGGGGGCAGCAGTCTGGGCGACTTCTGGGCGCCCTGGTGGAAGGCGCGTGCCGACGAAGGCCACCAGCTCGCATCCCATACCTTCGACCACATGTACTGGCTGGCCGATATCCGCGACAAGGCCTCGGGTCAGGTCACGCACTTCAAGGTCAAGCCCTCGGCCGGGTCCAGAGCCGGTCAGAGCTTTGTGGTATCTGCCGATGAATATCGCCAGGAGATTGCGCGCTCCGCCCAGCGGCTGACCCAGATCACGGGTCGCAAGACCTTGCCGCTGTATCGTGCGCCGGGCGGCAAGACATCGCCCGCGCTGATTGCCGCAGCGCAGCAGGGTGGCTTTCAGCATGTGGGCTGGGCGCCGGCAGGCTTTCTGGGCGACGAGCTGCCCAGCGACAAATATCCGAATGAACGCTTGCTGGCCCAGGCACTCAAAAACATAGGCGGCGGCGATATCTTGCTGGCCCACCTCGGCATCTGGTCGCGCCAGGATCCCTGGGCCCCGGCGGTGCTGGAGCCTCTGATCGTCGGTCTGCTGGATAAGGGTTTTTGCTTTCGTACGCTGGCCGAGCATCCGGCGTACCAGGGCTGGATTGCGCAGCACCGCTGAGTGCAGCAAGAGGAGTGAGTTGTGGATTGGTTGGTTCAGATGTTTGGAGAGGCACAGCAACGCTTGTTTGAAGGCGTGGTTCAGCCGTTTCTGTTCCATTTCGGCATGGCGAACCTGCTCGAAGATGGCTACACGGCCACAGGCTGGCTGCTGGTGGGCTTGCTGCAGATAGCGGTCATGGTCGCGGTGATCGTGCCGCTGCAGCGCTGGAGGCCGGTCGAGCCCGTGGTGGACCGTCAGGCGATTCGTGTGGACATCCTCTATACGCTGATTCATCGGCTGGGACTGTTCAGGCTGGCCTTGTTCTTCACGACGGAGCCGCTGTGGAATTCGCTCATGGGCCAGCTTCATGTCTGGGGCTTGCCGGGCTTTCACCTTGACGACCTTTGGCCGGGTGTGACGGACAATGCCTGGGTCAGCCTGTTGATGTATCTGGTCGTCTTCGATCTGGTCGAGTACTGGATTCATCGAGGCCAGCACGGTTTTACCTGGTGGTGGAAGCTGCATGCCGTGCACCACTCGCAGCGCCAGATGACGGTGTGGAGCGACAACCGCAATCACCTGCTCGACGACGTGATCCATGACGCCATCATCGTGCTGGTGGCACAGCTGATTGGCGTGGCTCCGGGGCAGTTCGTGGCCATCGTGGCCCTGACCCAGCTCAGCGAGAGCTTTCAGCATGCCAACGTGCGCATCTGGTTTGGCCAGCTGGGCGAGCGCCTGTGGATCAGTCCACGCTTTCACCGCCGCCACCACGCCATCGGTATCGGCCACGAACCCATGGCGCCCGTGCGCAACAAGAAGGTGCATGGCAACAATTTCGGCGTATTGTTGCCTTGGTGGGACATATTGTTTGGCACGGCCAACTTTGATCTGCGCTATGACCCCACGGGCATTCGCGATCAGGTGCAAGCGAATGCAAAAGGTCAATTGCGCGACTATGGCCGTGGCTTCTGGGCGCAGCAGTGGCTGGCTGTCCTGCGATTGATGGGTCGCGCATAAGTCAATCCTTGAGTATGCTTGCCAGCATGAGCTTGCTACTCGACTCTTTTTGGCGTGCCATGGCGTATTGCCTGCATAAGCGGGTCATTGTCTGGTCACTCCTGCCGCTGCTGGCCATGGCCTTGATGGCCTGGCTTCTGGGTTACTTCTTCTGGGCCGATGCGGTCCTCAAGGTGCAAAGCCTGCTGGACGGGGTGGGCTGGCTGCATTCCTTATGGCTATGGCTGCAGGGGCTGGGCCTTGGGTATGCCTCGGAGGTGGTGGCTTCCATTTTTGTGGTGTTGGGCGCAATGCCGGTACTCGTGGTGCTGGTTTTGCTGCTGGTGGGCCTGTTCATGGCGCCTGTGCTGACACAGCTGGTGGCCGAGAAACGCTTTGTCGGGCTCGAGAAAAAGCATGGTGGTTCCACCGTAGCCAGCCTGGTCTGGTCGGGCGGCTCCACGTTGATTGCGCTGCTGGCCTTGTTTGTCACTCTGCCACTATGGGTGTTCCCGCCGCTGATGCTGGTGGTGGCGCCTTTGATCTGGGGATGGCTCACCTACAGGGTCATGGCATTTGACGCCTTGTCCGAGCATGCCAGCAAGGACGAGCGCCGGGCCCTGTTTGCCCGTCACCGCACGTCGCTCATTCTGATGGGTGTGATCTGCGGCTATCTGGGCGCAGCACCTGGTGTGGTCTGGATTTCCGGGCTGCTGTTCCTGGCCGCTTTCTGGATTCTGGTTCCGATTGCGATCTGGATCTATGCGCTGGTGTTTGCCTTCTCTGCACTGTGGTTTGCTCACTTCTGCCTGGCGGCGCTGGAGCAAATGAGGGCGCAGACCATGCCAAGTGCTGCCGACCCGCAGGTCCCGTTTGCACCTGGTGCAGATGATTCGGATGGTGCAGCTTCGGTGGCTCGCTGAGAAGCGTCTGCAACAGGACGAATCAGGTGTCATGCACCAAAAACAATCCTATTTCCAAATTGCACCATCTTGGTGCAATGATATTCACCAAGATGGTGCAATTGTGAGGCGTGCTCTGGCAGTGAGACAATGCGCGTCTGTTTGGTGCAGTTTGCAGATGCAGCTCTGGTAAGTGCCTATGTCTTGTGCCGAATATCTTTACACCAAGGCTCGGTTTCGGTGCGCAGATGTTGTTGTGAGGCGCCGAGTTCGAGTTGGCACGCAAACTGCTAGATACTATTCATTCTTTATTTGATCAGCCAAAGTTGGCAGGAGAGATCTAATGGCGAAGACCGTTGCAGACGTGATGCAGATGGTGCAGGATAACGAGGTCAAGTTCGTGGACCTGCGCTTTACCGATACCCGCGGCAAGGAACAGCACGTGACCGTGCCCGTGTCGCACTTCGACGAGGACAAGTTCGCCTCGGGCCATGCTTTCGACGGTTCTTCCGTTGCCGGCTGGAAGGGTATCGAAGCCTCGGACATGCAGCTGGTTCCCGATCCCAACACTGCCAATATCGATCCCTTCTTCGAAGAAACCACACTGATTCTGCAGTGCGATGTGATTGAACCCGGTGATGGCAAGGCCTACGACCGCGATCCCCGCTCCATCGCCAAGCGTGCCGAAGCCTATCTGAAGGCTTCCGGCCTGGGTGATACCGCTTACTTCGGTCCCGAACCCGAATTCTTCATCTTCGACGGCGTGCGCTGGGGTACAGAGCCTCACAACCCCTTCTTCGAAATCGAAGAATACGAGGCTCCCTGGAACACCGGCACCAAGTTCGAAACCGGTAACCGTGGTCACCGTCCTCGCGTCAAGGGTGGCTACTTCCCCGTTCCTCCTGTCGACAGCACCCAGGACATGCGTGCAGAGATGTCCCTGCTGCTGGAAGCGGTCGGCATCCCTGTCGAAGTGTTCCACCATGAAGTGGCCGGCGCCGGTCAGAACGAAATCGGCACACGCTTCTCGACCCTGGTCGAGCGTGCCGACTGGACACAGCTGCAGAAGTACATCATCTGGAACGTGGCCAACACCTACGGCAAGACGGCAACCTTCATGCCCAAGCCCTACGCTGGCGATAACGGCTCCGGCATGCACGTGCACCAGTCCGTGTGGAAGGATGGCAAGAACCTGTTTGCCGGCGACGGCTATGCCGGCCTGTCCGACTTCGCCCTGTACTACATCGGCGGCATCATCAAGCACGCTCGTGCGCTGAACGCCATCACCAACCCCGGCACCAACAGCTACAAGCGTCTGGTTCCCGGCTTCGAAGCGCCCGTGAAGCTGGCCTACTCGGCCAAGAATCGCTCGGCCTCCATCCGTATTCCTTACGTCAGCAATCCCAAGGCTCGTCGCGTGGAAGCCCGCTTCCCCGATCCTCTGATGAACCCCTACCTGGGTTTCGCAGCTCTGCTGATGGCCGGCCTGGACGGCGTGGAAAACAAGATCCATCCCGGCGAAGCCGCGACCAAGGATCTCTACCACCTGCCTCCCGAGGAAGACAAGCTGGTGCCTACCGTCTGCCACAGCCTGGATCAGGCTCTGGAAGCCCTGGACGCCGACCGTGCGTTCCTGACCAAGGGCGGTGTGTTCTCCGACAGCATGCTGGATGCCTACATCGAGCTGAAGATGGGCGAAGTGACTCGCTATCGCCAGTCGGTGCACCCTGTCGAATACGATATGTACTTCTCGCTGTAAAGCAGAGGTCAAAAAAGGCGGCGCAAGCCGCCTTTTTTATTGAGCGCCCACTGCGGCGGGCATGGCAGCAAAGGAACCAAACGGGTTGGTGGCGGTCAAGTAGTCAATAAAAGCCGCAGGCTTGGAGCGATACTCAGGGTATTGCGGACTTGCGGCCGCCGTCTGCCTGAGAGGACCGAATGAAGAAGTTTTATGTGTTGTCGTTGCTGTGTCTTGCATCCGGGCTGGTTTCTGCCCAGGATGTGATCTACCGCTGCGGCAATGAGTACACCAACAATGTTTCGCAGGCCAAGGCCAAAGGGTGCAAGCCGGTCGATGGCAGTGGCGTGACGGTGATTCACGGCACCAGGCCCTCGGGTGGCAATGCGCCAGCGGCTGCGGCCAAGCCCAAGCCGGCAAGTAGCTCTGCATCGAGCGCGCCGGCCCCGGCTCGCAGCGACAATGCCGCGCAGAAAGCGCGTGACTCCGATGCACGAGCCATCCTGCAAGGCGAGCTGAACAAGGCCCAGGCCAGACTGTCCGAGCTGAAGGCTGAGTACAACGATGGCAACCCCGTGCGCACGGCGCTGGAGTTGCGCAATCCTCAGGGCTACCCGGAGCGGGTGGCCAAGCTCAAGGCCGATATCACACGCCAGGAAAGTGATATCGCAGGCATCAGGCGAGAGCTGGACCGGCTGCCTGCGGTCAATTAATCCGGCCCCTGGGGCTGGTCATTTTTGGTCTATCGAATGAGTTCCACTGCAGCCCCGCTCCCCGATATCTCCAGGCCTGATCCGGATCAGGCCAATGCTCACGGCTACCAGTCGCTGGACTGGCTTTGCACCCTGATTGCCGTGCTTGACGAGTACGGCATGGTGCGCTTCGTCAACGCGGCGCTGGAAAACGCCCTGGGCCAGTCGCGCCGCATCATGGTCGGCAGTGACTTCGCCACCTGCTTTGCCGAGCCAGCCTTGCTGGACAAGGCGCTCAGCGGCGCCCGTTCCAACGACTTTGCTGCGCTGCGCTTCGAGGCCAGCCTGCTGCGCCTGGGGCAGGAGCCCTTGCCGATTCACGCGGCGGTTTCGCTGGCCGAGAAGGCCGGTCATGTCATGGTGGAGATGTGGCCGCTGGAGCAGCAGGCCCGTCAGGATCGCGAGGAGCGCATCCGAGAGCAGGCGCTGGCGAACAAGGAACTGATCCGCAATCTGGCGCACGAGATCAAGAATCCGCTGGGCGGCATTCGCGGCGCGGCCCAGTTGCTGCAGATGGATCTGGTCACGCCCGAGTTGCTGGAATACACCACGGTCATCATTCACGAGGCCGATCGCCTGCAGGCGCTGGTGGACAGATTGCTGGCCCCGCATCGCCACCCGCATGAGGTGGGCGACGTCAACATCCACGAGGTCTGCGAGCGCGTGCGTTCGCTGGTGCTGGTCGAGCATCCTCAGGGGCTCAAGATCACGCGCGACTATGACATTTCCATTCCCGAGTTCAGAGGCGACAGCGCACAGCTGATACAGGCTCTGCTCAATATCGTTCAGAACGCGGCACAGGCGCTGGGGCGGCGCATTGCAGAGGGCGATGCCGAGATCATTCTGAAGACGCGTGTGGCCAGACAGGTCACTCTGGGGCGCGAGCGCTACAGATTGGCACTGGAATTGCATGTAATCGACAACGGGTCAGGCGTGCCAGATGCCATCAAGGAGCGGATTTTCTATCCTTTGGTCTCAGGCAGAGACGGCGGATCCGGCCTGGGGCTGACGCTGGCTCAGACCTTTGTGCAGCGTCACCATGGCCTGATCGAGTGCGAGAGCCAGCCGGGGAGGACGGATTTCCGAATCCTGATACCGCTGCCATAAAGCCTGACATTATCAATATGCAGAAGAAGGGAAGGATGTTGCACGAATGAAGCCAATCTGGATTGTGGACGACGACCCTTCCATCCGCTTTGTGCTTGAAAAGGCATTAGGGCGTGAAGGCTGGCCCATTCGCAGCTTTACCCAGCCGCGTGATGTGCTCAAGGCCCTGGCTGATGTGGACAACAGCGATCCCGAGCGTCAGGCTCCACAGGTGCTGGTCAGCGATATACGCATGCCTGGCGGCTCGGGCCTTGAGCTGCTGGAGCAGGTCAGGGCGCAGCAGCCCGGACTGCCCATGATCATCATGACGGCCTATTCCGATCTGGACAGTGCCGTCTCGGCGTTCCAGCGTGGGGCCTTCGAGTATCTGCCCAAGCCCTTCGACGTACCCAAGGCCGTGGAGTTGATCCGGCGCGCCGTCGAGGAAAGCCAGCGCGAGGAGGTGGCCGATGTGCAGGCTCCGGTGCAGGCGGAAATGCTGGGTCAGGCACCTGCCATGCAGGACGTGTTTCGCGCCATCGGCAGACTGAGCCAGAGTCATGTCACGGTGCTGATCACCGGGGAGTCCGGTGCCGGCAAGGAGCTGGTGGCACGGGCGCTGCACAAGCATTCTCCGGTTGCCGGCGGACCGTTTGTGGCCATCAATACCGCAGCCATCCCGAAAGATCTGCTGGAGTCCGAGCTGTTCGGCCACGAGCGCGGCGCCTTTACCGGTGCGCAGACCCAGCGCAGGGGGCGTTTCGAGCAGGCCGAAGGCGGTACGCTGTTTCTCGATGAAATCGGCGACATGCCGTTCGAGCTGCAGACGCGTCTGCTGCGGGTGCTCTCCGACGGTCATTTCTACCGGGTTGGCGGACATCAGGCCGTCAAGGCCCATGTGCGTGTGATTGCGGCGACGCACCAGGATCTGGAGCTGCGCGTCAAGGACGGTGCTTTCCGCGAGGACTTGTTCCATCGTCTGAATGTGATCCGCCTGCGCCTGCCCGCGCTGCGCGAGCGCAAGGAAGACGTCCCCATGCTGACTCAGCATTTCCTGCAGCAAAGCGCGCGTCAGCTGGGGGTTGAGCCCAAACGCATGAGCACGGCCGCCATGAGCCGCCTGCAGGCCTTCAACTTCCCGGGCAATGTGCGCCAGCTGGAAAACATCTGCCACTGGTTGACCGTCATGGCTCCGGCCCAGCAGATTGCACTCAAGGACTTGCCGCCCGAAGTGCTAGGCAGCTCTGCATCGGTGAGCACAGCAGTCTTTGCCGGCGCATTGAGCAGTGGTGTGGGCCTTGACCAGTCCAAGGCAAATCTGCCTGAGGCGGCATCCATGTCCGTGCCAGGCACTGCGGCAACGCCTTTGACCGAAGCTCCGGCATTGACCGAGGGCTGGCTGGAAGGGTTGGGCAAGCAGGCCGAGGAGCTTTTGTCGCAAGGCCACCACGATGTATGGGATCAACTGTCCCATCAGTTCGAGGCACAGTTGCTGCGAACGGCCCTGGCAGCCACGCATGGTCGCAGAGTCGAGGCTGCCAGCCGGCTGGGGATTGGCCGCAACACCATCACCCGGAAGCTGCAGGAGCTGGGGCTGGAAAACGAGAATTTCGACTGAAGCAGTGCAGTGGTCACTCGCTTTCGCGGTGGGCTTTATCCGTCCTACATGGTGCAATCACGGTTGACGACATAAGGCAGATGGCGCAGGGATAAAAATCAACAGGCCTCTTGTTGATTGGACTGTTTGCGTTGTCTGCCTTGCCTTTACCCATCTCTTTCCCGCCTGCACCGGAGTCTTTCCTGCGGGATGCGAACGCCTTGTCGCCATTGCTGCAGATGCCGGAGGCCGAGGAGGCCTTCTGGCACGAGCGCTATATGTGCGAGCCTTACTTTGTCCCGGGGCGTAGCTTTGATCAGTATTACCCCGCCTATCTGCTGGGCTGGCAGGCCGGCAGATATCGGGCTCGGCAGACGGCTTCGGGGAGGAGCAGGAGTTTCGAATCCCTGGAGGCCGAGTTGCGCCAGCATTGGTCGCGGCATTGCGGGGGCAGCCTGCTGGACTGGTCTCAGGTCAGAGCAGCCGTCAAGGCAGCCTGGCGCCGTGCGATTGTTCCACCCCTGTCCAAGCCTTGCGCGGAGGCTGTACTGGGCCAGATGGCGAAGAACAGTCTTGCTCTGGCGTTACAGGCAGGACGGCGTTTTGCGCAAAGCTCCAGACTGTTCTTGACGACTGCGGACTCCAGCATGGCTGTCGATGCCCTGCGCCGCTTCTCGCAGGATTCACACAAGCTGGTTTCCGAGCTGGAGGAGCTGCTTGATGGTGTTCCGGCGGCCCCGCTATCCATGGCCTTGGATGAGGGCGGTCTGCTGGAGCGGGTGCGCAAGACCTGGCTTGACTATCTGGGAGAAACGGTGGCCGAAACCTGGCTGGATGTGCTGCGGCGCTTGCAGACCTGGCTGGAGCGCACCGAGCACACTGTTCAGCTGGATTTGCCGGTCAAAGTCGCCAAGCTGCTCAAACGCCATGTGATGCTGTTGCGTGGCCAGCTGCAGGCCTTGCAGTGGCTGAGCCATGGCGCCGTCTGATCCGTACCGCCTCAGTCCAGTGTGACGACCACGGGGGCGTGATCGCTGGGCTGCTTGTTCTTGCGCGGAGCACGGTCCACGCTGCAGGCGCTGACCTTGCTCTTGAGAGCCTCGCTGACCAGAATATGGTCGATGCGCAGGCCGCGATTCTTCTGAAAGCCCAGCATGCGGTAATCCCACCAGGAATAGCTTTTTTCCGGCTGCTCGAACATGCGGAAGGCATCGTTCAAGCCCAGTTGCAGCAGGCGCTGGAAATGGTCGCGCTCTTCCACCGTGTGGTGGATCGTGTCCTTGAGGCCGACGGGGTCGTAGGAGTCGCGATCTTCGGGAGCCACGTTGAAGTCCCCCACCAGCACCAGGCGCGGATGCAGGGTCATCTGGTTCTGGATCCAATCGTGCAACGCCTGCAGCCAGCGCATCTTGTAGGCAAATTTTTCCGAGCCAGGTTCCTGGCCGTTGACGAAGTAGCCGTTGATCAGACGAATTTCGCCGTTCGGCGAGTCTATGGTCGTGGCAATGATGCGGGCCTGTTCGTCGTCAAGCCCGGGAATGTTGCGCACCACATCGCGCCCCGTGTCGCGCGTGATCCAGGCCACGCCGTTATAGGTCTTCTGGCCGTGGCTGACTGCCTTGTAGCCAGCTTCCTCGAACGCCATGTGCGGGAACTTGTCGTCGGTGAGCTTGAGCTCCTGCAGTCCCAGTGCATCGACGGGGTTGGCGGCAAGCCAGTCCAGCACCTGCGGCAGCCGTACGGACAAGGAGTTCACATTCCAGGTGGCAATTTTCATTGTCATATAAGCCCACTTGATTTCAATGGGTTGCGTATCTGATTTTTTAGGTTCCTAGCTCTAGCTACCCAGCTAGCTACCTAAAAAAGGTGTTCAAAAGATGGTCGTGCTTTCAGCTCCTTCTATCGTATCAGCCACATAGTTCCCGCTGAGCGAGCGCGTTTTGGAATAAGGCGGCCAAGTTGCAGTCGCAAGCCTATGAGTGATGAACATGCCTTTGAGCCGTCGCACATGTGGCATCACATGCACATGCACGTGCACGTGCACGTGCACGTGCCGTGCCGGTGTCACAGCCAGAGTGCGATCAGGCTACGCACAAGCTCCAGGGCCTTGACGGCTTGCACCAGAGAGGTGATTGCGCCATGTCACAGCAACAAGGCTGGTTCGGCATCTCCGTCAGGCTCGTATTTGGGCGAGTGCCATTGGCTAAAACATATGACGGATACCGACGCCGAAGCCTGTCTGGTTGATTCCGGCGACCGGCAGGCTGCCAGCCTGGCCGCTGCTAGCGCTGAATGTGGCATTGCCGCTGTTCTTCATGTGTCCCAGTGACGCGTAGGCGGCGGTTCGTTTGGAGAAGTGGTAGGTGCCACGCAGCACCATGAACTGGCCTTTGTCGCTATTGGACTTGTACTGGAGCCGGTAGTACTGGGTGTCGAAAGTCCATGCCCCTGCGGGATATGAAAGGCCGACGAACCACAGGTCGCTGCGGGGGGAGACCTTGTAGCCATCGTTGTCGCGGCGCAGAAATCCCGCTCCAATCTTGATTCCGTTGAATTTCACATAACCGTTGAGCATGGTGCGCTTGTCGCTCATGCTGCTTTGGCTTAGACCACCAAATGCACCTGAGCCCCCCTTGAGCACGTCATGAGCCAGCGCAGTCCCCCAACTGGCGGAGTCGTACTTGAGCAACATCGACCATTCGCGGCAAGCATTCCTGTCGGTGCCACTCTCGCCGGCACAATTTGTGCCGGCGGGGCTAGGGCCAGCATTGACCGTATCGCGCCCAAAGCTGTAGGTCATGCCCACGGTCAGTCCTGAGAATGTGCCCTTGTAGGAGATGGCGTTGTCGGCGCGTGCATTCGGAAAATAGCTGTCGAAGTTCGCAATGCTGTGCATACCCGGCCCGATGACATCGGCGTCATGCATCGACCAAAACAGCATCGTGTACTGCCGGCCCAGGCCAACCTGACCCCAGGGGCCGTTCAGGCCAACAAACGACTGTCGCCCAAACCCGCGCCCACCTTGGTTCAAGACGCCCGAATCAGGTGCGATGCCCATTTCGAGAACGAACTGGGCACTTATTCCTCCCCCCAAATCTTCACGGCCACGAAATCCCAGCCTGGATGGAATGTTGCCCGCATTGCTGGGGATGCGCGTGAGCCCAGAACCAGTGGCACCCACATGGTTGATGTGCTCGACAGCGGTGTCGAGCAGCCCATAGATTGTGATGCTTGCTTGGGCATGACAGGTGCCTCCCACCCACAGGAATGCAGCGGCACAGAAAAATTGCTTGTTCATCGGGGTCTCCTCCAGCATTGCGGTCCAACGTTCGCATGCACCTCAGGCGATAGCCGTCGGCAGTGGCGAGCAATCAGCCTGTTCGCTGAGCTCCATCAGCAGCTGCATACACAACTGTCCGCGCTCGGCAGCGCGCTCATGCCACAGGTTGTGTTGCTCGAGCGGATCGGCGTGCAGGTCGTAGAGCTCGCACAGCTCGGGCAAGTTGCTCAAGGTCAGGCGCCATTCTTCGTTGACGAGGCTGCGAAGGCGGTAGCGGTGCGTTCTTCCGTGCGGCAGCACCACGGGCTCGCTTTCGACAATGACACCAGGGCGCGATGGGACTGTTTGCGACTGCCCGTCCAGCCAGGGCAGCAGATTGAGTCCCTGAATCCCGTTGTAGGGGGCGAGCCCGCAGCGCGCCAGCACGGTCTTGGCAATGTCGATGGTTCCGGATGGCAGATCCAGGACTGGAGGAGCGGCCCGGCTGCATGGGTCCTTCCAGATGAAGGGTACGCGCGTGAGCCCACTGAAATGCATGGCACCCTTGAGCACGATGCCGTGGTCGCCCATCATGTCGCCGTGGTCGCTGGTGAAGATGATGACGGTGTCGTCCTCTATGCCCAACTCCTGAAGAGTTTGGAGTAACTGCCCGACCTGCTCGTCGATCATGCTCACCATGCCGTAGGTCAGGGCCAGCGTTTCCTGGCATTCACGGCTGGTTACGGCGTAGGCGCCGTAACCCTCGCGGGAGCCGCCCTCTCTGGTGTAGCGGTGCACGTCGACCAGCAGTTGAGAGTTTCCGGGCTTGCCGAAGCTGGGCGGCAATGGCATGTCCGCAGGCTGGTACATATCCCAGAACCGTCCCGGAGGGGTGAACGGATGGTGCGGATCGGGAAAGGACAGGTTGAGAAAGAACGGCTTGCCGGGTGAACCCTGCACATGCTTTCTGAGCCAATCGCAGCCGCGCTCCCCCACCCAGGCCGAGGGGTACAGTGCCTCGGGCATGGCCGTGCGCCATGCCTGCGGCGCGCTGTAGCCTGGCGAAGGCAGGGCGTTGGCACGGCCGCGCAGACTGTCGGGTGCGGGGTGGCGTTGGGCCAGCCAGCGGGCATAGTCACCGTCGACCTGGTCGCCGTGGAACGTAGCCAGCTCCACGTGTTCGAAGCCGTAGTAAGGGGTGGTCACCGCCATGCGCTTGCCACTGCGCCAATCGGGCGTCCATTCGTTCAAATACCCGTCGCCGTCACGCTGGCGCTTTCGTGCGTCTAGTAGCTCGAGCGGCGGCGCGACACCTTGGTCAGCATGGCTCCAGCGACGGCGTGCCGGGCCGTCATAGCCAAAAGACTGCAGGTGAGACTTGCCTATGAGTGCCGTGGCATAGCCTCCTGCACGCAGCAGTTCCACAAAGGTAGTGTGATCGCGCGAGAGGCTGATGCCGTTGTGCACCACGCCATGCAGCGATGGCAGCCGTCCGGTCATCAGCGTGGCGCGATTGGACATGCAGGTGGTGCTGGCCGCATGGAAGTTACTGGCGCGTACGCCGGTGCGGGCCAGGCGGTCGATGTTCGGCGTCCTTAGCAGCGTGTTGCCCGCGCAGCCCAGGTGGTCGGCACGCTGCTGGTCGGTGACGATCAGCAGCACGTTGGGAGTCTTGTTCGTCATGGGGCCGGCTTTCAGTCGGCAGTGATGCCAAGTTCTTTCACAAGCTTGCCGTAGCGCTTGTAGTCGGCGCGGGTCTTTTCGGCGAAAGCGCTGCGTGGCTGGTTTTCCACGCTCTGGTACAGGTTTCTGAACTGGGCTTCGACCTCGGGCTTGGCCAGAATCTCGCGCAAGGTCTTGTTGATATCGTCAGCCAGCGCCGGGTCCATGTTGCGGGGGCCATAGACGCCGAAGGAAATGTCGACCTCCACCCCTGCAAAGCCTTGTTCCTGCATGGTTGGCAAGCTGGGCAGAAAAGAGCTGCGCGCCTTGTCTGCCACGGCCAGCGGTACCAGGCGCCCCGCATCGATCAGGGGCTTGGCAACAGGCATGCCGAGGAAGGTCAGCATCACATGGCTGCCCAGCACGTCGTTGATCGCCGGTGTCGTGCCTTTGTAGGGCACATGGCGCAATTGCACGCGAGCTACCTTGTTGAACAGCTCGCCCACGATATGCATGGGAGACCCATTGCCCGAGGTGGCGTAGCCCAGGTCGGGCTGTGTCTTCGCCATCCGGGCCACATCGCCCGCCGTTTTTGCACCGAGTCTGGGGTTGGCGAGCATCAGCATGGAGGCTGATGAGAGCAGCGCGATCGGAGTGTAGTCCTTGACGACATCGGCATGCTGCCCGCCCGCCGGCAGCACGTGAGGGACCATGGTGAAGGTATTCGGTGTCACCAGCAGGGTGTGGCCGTCGGCCTCGGCGCGGGCTACGGAGTCGTTGCCCAGGTTGCCCGACGCTCCCGCCCTGTTCACCACGATGACGGGATTTTTCCAGCGCGCTTGAAGCTGGGGCGCCAACAGGCGCGCTATCTGGTCGGGAGCCCCTCCTGGCGGGAACGAGACGACCAAGGTAATGGGCCTGTCCGGATGTGTGGGCATGCCGGTTTGCGCGGCCGCGCCCCAAGCTGCCCCGCCGAGGCCGAGGCAAAGGGGGAGTAAAAGTTGTCCAAGCAGGTGGGGCATCCGTGTGTCTCCGGCGATTTTGAATGTTTGCCGAACTTTACTTAGCGCTCGCGTGCTGTCACAGTGGGTGAAAGATTGAAACAGCTTCAAGCAGAATTTGTAAATCCATGGACAGGCTTAGACTCATCACCACATTCATGAACGTGGCTGAGGCAGAGAATTTCAGCCGTGCCGCGCAATCGCTGCACCTGACGCCACAGGCTGTGAGTCTGCAAATATCACAGCTCGAATCGTGGTTGGGCGTGCGCCTGTTCCACCGCTCCACGCGCCGCATGGCATTGACGGAAGACGGCCGTGTGTTCTATGAGCGTTGCCGCGTCGGTCTTCAGTCGATCGACCAGGGCGAGCGCGAATTGCGCGACCGCGCAAGCGGCATCACCGGCTCGATCAAGGTGGCCTCAAGCCTGAGTCTCGGGCAGTTGCTGGTGGCGCCACTGCTGGCACAGTTCAATGAAAGCTATCCCGATATCCGCATCGAACTCGTGACGCAGAACCCCTGGCCCGACACGGTGGACCTGGGCATGGATATCGGTGTGATCGGCGGACCACTGCTCAACGTATCGCTGGTCGCGCGCAGAGTCGGGCGCTTCACTCACATGCTCTGCGCCGCGCCTGCCTATCTGGCCGCCAAGGGGACACCCAAGAGCCCGCAGGAACTGCTGCAGCACTGCTGCATCGGCCTGAGGCACCCACGCACCAACCGCATCTGGCCCTGGACCTTTCAATCGGCGCGCCGGCAGACGATGCTGGAGCCGCCGTTCTCCTTCATCACGCAGGACCCTGCCGTACAGCGGCAGCTCGTGCTGCAGGGGGCAGGCATCGGCCAACTGACAGATTACTTTGCGCGACCTCTCATCACCAGCGGAGCGCTGGTAGAGCTCCCCCTCGGCTACAGCGGCCCTCGTCTGGACGTGCATGTTTTCATTCCCCAGCGCGAACACACGCCCCGGCGCATCAAGTTGCTCAATGATTTCCTCTATGAAAGGCTCAAGCAGTTCTTTCACAGCTAAAACAGCTAAAGACGAAGGATAGAGGGGCCCTGGTCGATAGCGAGGGCTGCAGATGCAGGAGTGGGAGTACACCAGAATAGGTATCTGGCGCATCAATGCTTTGCACGCAAATGGTGAGTTCGGGCATGTTTCCCCGCTGCGAAACTCACGCGAGCTGGACACCTCTCCAGCCACCCATCAGGCGCACAACCGGGCTACCCCTGATGAGGCGTACTTTGCAGCGTTGCCGTTTGCACAAATGCAGGCGGCATAACCCCGAGGATCTCGCTTAGCAACAGGGTTGAGTTGTTCAAAGGAATGGGGCCACTTCTCACGACGGCGGCGGTTGCATAGTCAACTTGTGCTGAACGGCACAGTAGCCTCCGAATAAGCCGCCATACCGCACTGGTTCAGTCGATTACTCCGCCAGTTCCTTTAGGAAATTTCCGAATTTTCACTTTAATGCTGGATTTAAAAAAGAATCATTATTATTTGCGTTAAGCTTGATTCTTGCTGATTTTGGCGTTACGGATTTTCCAAAATTGGGAGGGAAGCGATGAATTTTATGGGTGCCACCTGGGTTACCGGAACCTGGGAAAACATGCTAGTAGTGGGTGTTGCCTGGTTCGTGGTTTATTTCGCGCAGTACGGTGCCTACCAACTAATAAGGAAGTTATGGAAAAAAGATTGGGATAAAAAACCAAACCTATTAGTTTTTATATTTATGACATCTACTTCCGGTTTTGCCTCGTCCATGGCTGAGAAGTGGTTATTATTTTGAAAGGAAATGTATGAGAGAACTAACTTGCAAAAGCAGCTCAAGCTGCGAACCCCTAGCATTGGTGAACGTTTGGCATAGTTCACCCCGTCATAAATGGTTCGGAGTTTTTCCAAGGCTAGGAATTAAGAAGGAGTTCACAGAAGCCGGATACATATCTAGTGGAGCAGTCGTTCTCGCTCAGCAAGCTCTGATCTTAGACAATCCTGCTGCAGCATTCCTCAGAATCTCACCGGAAAATATCGCTAATCCGTGCGTGTCGGCAATGATCTGATAGTGGCTGATCTCGCCTATAGATGTGCAGTCTGTTCCTCGTTTCGAGCACCTTGCTCGTCTTGCCAGTCAAAAGTCACTGACGGCGCTTGCTTTTAAACGGCCAATAGCTAAAGAAACTATGAATATACCCTACATTCACAGCAGCCTATTTACCGGTATCTTGAAGGAGTAAATAAATGGATTTTCTTGGCGCTAAATGGCATTTAGGTACCACCTCTCACTTCCTAGTAACACTTTCTATCACACTAATAGTTTTCTTTATTATTTTTGGAGGTTATCAATTACTTGGGAAAATGCAAAAGAAAAATCGAAAAAAGGAACTCAACGTCGGTTTTTTCACATTGACTCTTGCTGTATCGGTTGTTATAGGCCGTTGGGCCGAAAAATGGATATTTAGTTGAAAGGGAATTATTATGAGAGAGCTAACAATACAGGACTGTGAAGTGGTAAGCGGCGGCTTCGGCCCTGTGGGGGCTGGCATTGGTGCAGTGACGGGGGCT
This sequence comes from Comamonas sp. NyZ500, assembly GCF_016772095.1. Classification (NCBI taxonomy): domain Bacteria; kingdom Pseudomonadati; phylum Pseudomonadota; class Betaproteobacteria; order Burkholderiales; family Comamonadaceae; genus Comamonas; species Comamonas sp. NyZ500. The sequence continues at coordinate 119,483 of NZ_JAEIJE010000011.1, forward strand.
ACGACATATATTGGTGCCACCATTGGTAGCGGTACCGGCTCGCTTGGCGGGCTACTCAACAGCACTGTTGTAGGTGCGGCTACCGGCTTTTTGTTAGGGCCTGCGGGAGGAAGCGCGATGCAGGTGGGTGCTAACCTGATTATTGGATCTCAGGTCGGCTTCTACACAGGCCTAGCCGGTGGTGTGGTCGAAAGTAGTATAAGCGACCAAGCAGGGACCAACTATAGTGGTACTAACTATCAATAACCCAATGCTTTAAATTTTTCTACGGAGCCTCATCAATTTTTAATTGCACTATTAAAAACAAATAACACTACTCATCATAAAAATGAAAATAGAGCTAGGAATTTCTTCTGAAGACTTTCAAAGGGAATATTTTGGGGTGAAGCCGTTACTGGTGCGCAGTGCATTTTCACCCTCATTGTTTTCTTGGCGTGATGCAAACGGAATTTTTGGACGCTGCAATGTCTTTGCAGAAGATTTCAAACTCTCTCATAATGGGCTTGTCCCTAAGTCCAGGTATGTGGAACGTTACAGAGATATTGGCGATCTTCGTCACCGCTTGATCAAGCCTGTGGTGTACGACTACCTGAGGGATGGGGCAACGCTGATCGCCAATAAAATCAAGAATGAACCACTCATTGACTCGCTTGCAAAACAGATTTGTCGGTTTACGGGACAGCAAGTGGTTAGTAGCATCTACGCTGCTTTCGGTACACGAGATTCCTTCCGCGCGCACTGGGACACCCGCGATGTATTTGCAATCCAATTAATTGGCCGCAAGCGCTGGACTGTTTACGAACCATCGCTGCCCTACCCAATCTACACTCAGCAGAGCAAGGATTACGAGCACGCCTACCCTTGCCCGGACCAGCCTTGTATGGATTTCGTGCTTGAAGCGGGTGATGTGTTTTATCTGCCTCGTGGCTGGTGGCACAACCCTCTTCCCCTTGGTGAGCCGACATTTCACCTATCGGTTGGTACGTTCCCGCCACTTGCCCACAATTACCTGGCATGGGCCGTCGAACAGGCCAAGTCGTATGTGGAACTTCGGAAACCTCTTTCTGAGTGGGACCAGAGTCAAGACACCATCCAGGCAATGGCTAGCCACATCGCAGCCTTTTTAGCCAACTCCGACAATTACCGGAGGTTTCAGGATGAGCATTTAGCGGCTGCCCGCCTCGACTCGTCGTTAGCTATTGAGACTCTGGGCAGTCCAGGCGATACCACTCTGCCCGACGAGCAGCGCCTGCGATTGTGCGCGATTGCATTGCATGGTATGGATAAAAACTACTTAATTGCAAACGGAACCCGAGTAGATTTCGACGAATCAAGTCTTTCAGTAATTCAGTCAATTGCTCATACGCCGGGAATTACAGTCGGTGAATTGTTGTCACAGCACCAAGCCATCGCACCTAAAAAGATTCGATCACTTGTCACTGAGCTTTGCCGCCAAGATGTCTTGGAACCCGTCTTCTAATCGGTGACGGGCATGGCTCCAGTCGATTTTTATCGAAAAGAGGCATCTTCTGCCGAGGTTGTGCCGTGGTTAGGAAAGATCATTCTGACCCGGCCATTATCGTTCACGATGCTTGTCACTCTCGCAGGCACCGTGACCGTCACGCTGTTTGCAATACTGATACTGGGGTCCTATACCAAACGGACAACGGTAAAAGGTCAATTGGTGCCTGTGGGCGGACAGATGAAAGTCTACGCGCTGCAGGCGGGCGTCATTCTAGAAAAATACGTCTCTGAGGGCATGACGGTAGCCCGCGGTGCTCCGCTATATAAGATTTCCAGCGAACGCTACGATGCCAACGCGTCTCCGGTACAAGCGGAAATCAGCAGCCATCTCACGGACCGCCGCGACCTACTGACTGGCGAACTAGAAAAAGCTCGAAAATTGCATGCCGATGAGCGCGACACCTTGGTCAGAAAATTAGCCAGCATATCGCGGGAATCTAAAGCGCTGGAGGCCCAGATCGTCAGTCAGCGACAATTGGTTCACATCACCAAAGATGCTTCGCAGCGTTACCAGGGCTTAGTCGAAAAAGGCTACATCTCTACCGACCAATTTCAGCAGCGCCAGGCGGACCACCTCGCACAGATGAAGGTGCTTCAAGGCTTGGAACGAGAACTTGCCGCGCTAGACCAGCAACGCGTAGAGAGAAGCAACGAACTATCGGGATTGGATCTGCGGCAGGCTAATCAGTTGGCCGCAACAGATCGTCTGATTTCCGCCGTTAAGCAGGAACTTGCTGAAAGCGAAGCGCGAAGAACCGTGCTCATCCGTGCACCCGAGGCCGGAGTTGCGACTGCGGCCTTTGCCGAAGTCGGACACAGCGTTGACAGTGGGCTACCGCTGGTGAGCATTGTGCCGTCAAACACTCAGTTGGAGGCGGAACTGTACGCACCCAGCAAGTCCATCGGTTTCATTAAATCAGGTGATGCGGTCAATATTCGCTATCAAGCGTACCCATACCAAAAGTTCGGCATCTATAAGGGACAAGTCCTGTCGATCTCGCGCTCCAGCATTCCACCGACAGAGCTTGCTCGCACCGTAAACGGAATTCACGGCATGGACAGCAGTACCGAGCAGCTCTATCGCCTACGCGTTGGGCTGTCGGCACGGGACGTCTTAGCTTATGGCCAGCCACGCCCCCTGCAAAGTGGCATGCACTTGGACGCAGACATCATGCAGGACAAGCGACGTCTCTATGAGTGGGTGCTTGAGCCGTTGTTCAGTCTTACGGGCCGGGTGTAGGAGAAGATATGTACGGATTCGATGCGCTCGCGTTGGGCTTTGGCCGACGCCTTCCTGTGGTTATACAAACAGAAGCGGCTGAGTGCGGGCTGGTTTGCCTAGCCATGATCGCCAGCTACCACGGATACCGCGCAGATGTGACGGAATTACGCCAGCGCTTCAGTGTGTCGCTCAAAGGCATGACTCTGGCGCAGATTATGCAAATAGCCCAGCAATTGAAACTAGGTACGCGAGCTCTTCGACTGGAGTTGAATGAGCTGGAAAATTTGTCGTTACCTTGCCTAGTTCATTGGGAATTTGATCATTTTGTTGTCGTCAAATCCGTTAATGGCCGGCACGTGGACATCCATGATCCAGCCTGCGGCGCCCGGCGCATGGCATTGAGTGATTTTTCCAAGAAATTCACAGGAATAGCCTTGGAACTCTGGCCGTCCGCAGACTTTCAAAAAAAAGAAGCTAAGCCCCGGATACGGCTGCTTGGTTTGATGGGGAAGATTAGCGGGTTACGACGCTCGCTAGGCCAGATTCTGGTCTTGGGCTGCGCGTTGCAGGCATTCACCCTCGTTGGCCCCTTTTTAATGCAATGGACCATCGACAATGTAATTGTCAGCGATGACCGCGGCTTGCTTAATACGCTAGTGCTAGCGTTCTCGGCACTGCTCATCTTGCAGATCGTGCTCGGCAGCGCCCGCGCTTGGGCCATGATTCATATGAGCACGCTATTTAGCGTTCAATGGCGAACCAACGTCTTTAGCCATCTTTTGAGATTGCCCAGCCAATATTTTGAGAAAAGGCACTTGGGCGATTTGGTCGCGCGATTCGGATCAGCTGATCAAATCCAGCAGACCCTTACTGCAAGCTTCCTGTCCGTCATTCTGGACGGGCTGATGGCAATCACGACAGTTACGCTGATGTTTGTCTTTAGCCCCCAGCTAGCAATGGTGGTAGTCGGTGCCATGACGATCTACGCCATGATTCGATGCGCCTGGTACACCCCGTTGCGCGACGCTACTGAGGAGCAAATCGTCCATGCTGCTCGACAGCAGACCCACTTCCTCGAAACAATTCGGGGTATCCAAGCAATCAAGCTTTTCCGTCATCTTGATCTGCGACGCTCAGCCTGGTTGAGCCTATTCGTTGAGCAGATGAACGCAGGCATTCGATCTCAAAAGCTGCAACTTTTTTACCAGCAGGCCAATGCGCTGCTATTCGGAGTTGAGAACTTAGTGGTGGTTTGGCTAGGTGCCACCATGGTGATGGACGGGGAGTTCACGGTAGGCATGTTGATGGCTTTTTATGCGTACAAGTCACAGTTCAGCGGTCGTGTTGGTAGCTTAATAGATCGTGTTTTCGAGCTGTTCATATTGCGCCTACATAGCGAGCGCCTCGCCGATATTGCCCTTCATCCTCCAGAGGATGAGACGATTCAAATGGACCGCGAATCAATCGTAAATTTACGCGCAAATATCGAGGTGAAAGGTTTGAAGTACCGCTACTCGGACCAGGAACCTTGGGTGCTTGACGGGGTTGATTTCACCATTGCAGAGGGTGAATCCGTAGCGATAGTGGGACCGTCTGGTGGTGGGAAAAGCACCTTGTGCAAAGTGTTGCTTGGCATCCTGCCAATCGGCCAAGGCAGCATACGTGTGTCGGGGCAGGAAATTACGGCACTAGGAGTCGGCGCATTGCGCGACATTTCCGGCAGCGTTATGCAAGATGACGTGTTATTCGCCGGGACTCTTGCCGAGAACATCAGCTTTTTCTCTCCTGATTCCGACATGGTCTGGGTTATGGAATGCGCAAAAACTGCAGGCCTACACGACGATATTGAATGTATGCCTATGCGATACAGCACTCTGGTCGGTGATATGGGCGCCGCGCTGTCGGGCGGGCAGCGGCAACGACTGCTGCTGGCTCGTGCCTTGTACAAGCGACCCAAGATACTTTTCCTTGACGAAGCGACCAGCCATCTCGATACCGACTGCGAACGTCGAGTCAATGCTGCCGTGAGAGCATTGAAGATTACCTGCATTATCGTTGCCCATCGGCCTGAAACAATCGCCAGCGCCGACCGAGTCATCGTCCTCGCTAATGGCCGCGTCGCAGACCTGCATAGCCATAGTCCATCATCGAACCGGTACGAGGAGCAGCTTTCTTGCGTCGATTAGCCGTTCCCACCCTCTTGATTGCTAGCGCTTGTTCTGCATCTATCTCTGCCGCCCACGGCGTGGGGTCAAAAGCTAATGCGATTGAGTCAATCCAGTTAGCGCTTGAACAGACGTTACACGCTGACCGTGATTCTTGCAGCAGAACCGGAAAAATAGCCACCCCGCTTGCCCTTGCTGAAGCAATAGAACGAAGCCTTTGTCATGACCCCACCCTACGGCAAGCGCTAAGCGGAGCGCAAATGCGTCTAGCTCAATTGGGCCGGAAACGTGCGGCATACCTGCCACGTATCGATGGCCAGTCCGTAAATTCATCGGGTCGTTCGGTGACCTACGAGGATGAGCGTGACCCAATGCGAACGAGCAGCCGGGCGCAATCGGGGGGTCTTAGTTTTAGTTGGGTTCTATTTGATTCAGGCCATAGGAAATCGGCACTAGATGGTGCGCGCGAGCTGCTTGCAGCCGCTAATGCCGACCAAAACGATGCAATGCAGCGTGCATTTTTAGACGCAGCTCAGCTGTATTTTGCGGTGCAAGCAGCGCATCGGCGTTTAACCGCGGCAGAGCAAGTCTTAGCCATGTCCAAAGAGCACTTTGTTGCGGCAAGCGAGAGGCATAAGGCCGGCGCCGCCGCATTGGCCGATCGCTATCAAGCACAGACTGCCTACACCCAAGCAAATCTGCGACGGTCGCGCGAACAAGGCGCATTAGTCAGCTCTCAAGGAGTTCTGGCCTTAAGAATGGGGCTGAGCGCGAGTGATCCTGTGCCCGTCATAGTCGACGAGACGAATTTGCAAACTCATCGTTACGTTGAGCATGTGGATGAATTGATTGCGGTGGCGCGGCAAAAACATCCGGTACTGGTAGCTGCACAAGCGCGCGTGGCCGCCGCTAACGCGGCCGTGGCTGAAGTTAAGGCGCAGGGTCGCCCGACATTGTCATTGACGGGAAATCTGAATAAAGCAAAAAATCGTATGACAGGCAGCGTAGGCGCTGAAAGCAACCGCAAGGAAAGCACGATAGGGCTGCAATTGAGCATCCCAATATTTCACGGTTTCGAGAAAACTTACCAAGTACAAGAAGCGCAAGCGCAAGCGGCCATTCAGATTGCGGCTCTGGATACACATCGGTTGCAAGTATCAACGGATGTGTGGACGCAGCACGCGAGTTTGAAGATGGAAACTGAGAATCTTTCACACACGACACAATTAGTCCAGCAATCGATGAAGTCCTTAGAGATCATGCAAGGTCGATACCTAGCAGGCGTGGGCAGCATGACCGATGTACTCAATGCCATGAGCGCCTATGCAAGCGCGCAAGAGCAACATATCGAAGTTACACGGAGTTGGCAGGTGAATCGCTTGAGTTTGGCAGGCAGTCTTGGCCGCCTGGGATTCTGGGACTTGGGCGACGAATGACTCTGCGGGTCACACACAATAAAGATCTGTTGCCGGCAAGGCTGTCCGCCATGATCTCTCGAGGGACTTCGTTCTTCGCGGGTCTGAAGCCCAATGCGCATAGGCCGGCGTGCAGGGGTTTGCTACATTGAGCCCATGAAACATGCTTCAAGCTTGGCAGGGATGATGATCGTCGTGGCGGCAGCCGGTGGCTGCGCGCAGTCGGTTTCGGTCAATTTTGGCAACCCCTCGGAAGCCAACTGCAAAAAGCAGGGCGGCGTGCTGCGCACCGAGAAGGGGGCGGATGCTGATCGAAATACCTGCGTGCTGCCTGACGGCTCTGCTTTTGAGGAATGGGTGCAGCACGCGCGGCAGCCGCCCGCGAAATAGGTCGAGGCCCAGACCCGGATTCAGGCAGTGGCAAGGCGCTGCTCAGGCCGAAGCTGCCTTGATGCCGCGAGGCCTGGCAGGCGTGGAAGCTGGCTTCAATCGCGCAGCACCACGGAGTGCTCGAAATTTTCCGATATGGCCTGTGTGCCGTCGTCAAAGACCAGTACGCGCTCGGGCCAGCGCATGGCGGCAAGTTTGCTGCGCTGCACCGGGTTGTCGCCGCGCAGGCGGTCTAGCCAGCGGGCACCCACCGAATAGTCCACGCAGAACACATTGCCGCGCAGGCCATGCCATGACAGCGGGGGCGTTGCGCCAAACAGGTTTTCAAACTGCGAGCCATGCGCCGGTGCGTCGGCCGGGCGCAGGCGGCGCCAATAGTGGCCGACGATGACGGCGGGCGCTTCTTCATATTCATTCCACCAGCCCACGCGTTCGACAAAACGCCATTTGCCGCCCGCGTAAAAGGGGTTGCGGCATTCGCGCTCCACGCCGGCCGTCAGCACCTTCAAAGGGTTGACCATGGCCTTGTTGAGTTCGTTCTCGCTATGCGCTTGCAAAAAGGGGGGCTCGTGGCGATAGTCTTCCAGGCTGTAGGGCCAGCTCAGTTCTTCCTGGCGCATGCGTTCGGCCACGCACTGGGCGACGGACTGCTCTTCGGCAATCGTCTCGAAGTGGTCGTAGGCGGCGCGTGCGCTGCCGCTGGGCAGCTGGCGAATCATGGCGATCTGTTCGGGCCTCCAGGCGGCGTGAACAATGCGCAGATCCTCACGCTCCAGTGCGATCGGCAACTGGCCGAGCCGCTCGAGCATGGCGGGAATCTGCTCGGCCGGCATGCGTGCAAAAGGTGCGTACTTGGGCTGGTCGGAGTCGATGCGGCTGTCGAAGAACCAGCCCGAGCCATCCTTGGCATCTTCGCGCAGCAGATTGATTTCGTGGTTGCCCAGCACCGCATGGGCCGTGCCCGAGGCCAGCATGGCGCCGACCAGCGCGAGCACGGAAGGGCTGTCCGGCCCGCGGTCGCAGAAGTCGCCGACAAACACCAGTCGCCGTCCTTCGGGGTGATTGCCCTGCAGGTCGTAGCCCAGATGGCCCAGCAATTGCACCAGCGCGGCGTATTCGCCGTGGATATCGCCAACGATATCGAGGGCGCCAGGAGGCAGGGGCTGGACTAGGCTCATGATGAAGGGCGATAGGCTTGCGGGTTTTGAGGGCTCAGGCTGCAGCAGGCTGCCTTGCCATTGTCATACGGCAGTCATGCAATGAAGCTGACAATTGTTGCAACGCAACACCGCGAAGGCAAGAGAGTTTTGTCTCTTGCCGGACTGCTGGCCGCCCCGTGCGGATGCGATCCCGCACGGCACGAGACAAGGGTCAGCCCCGGCGCTCGAAGCGCACAAAGCAGTAGGGAAGGCCATTGGCGGAGACATGCTCGCTGCGGCTCACGACTTGCCACTGCTCGCCCAGTTCGGGGGCAAAGGCATCGCCTTCGAAGTCGCGGCCGATTTCTGTCACTTCCACGGCATCGGCCAGCGGCAGAGCCTGGACATAAATCTGCGCGCCGCCTATGACCCAGACGTCTTGCGAGAGCTTGCAGCCCAGCTCCAGCGCTTCTGGCAGGCTGGCGGCGCGCAGGACCTGATCGGACGCCGGTTCGGCTTGCCAGTCGGCCTGGCGGGTGACGACGATATTGCTGCGGCCCGGCAGGGGACGAAAGCGCGGCGGCAGCGAGTCCCAGGTCTTGCGGCCCATGATGACGGCGCAGCCCCGGGTCAGTTCCTTGAAATGCGCCATGTCTTCGGGCAGATGCCAGGGCATGGTGTTGTCCTTGCCGATGACGCCGTTGGCTGCGCGGGCGTAAATGAGTTGAATGGCCATAGCTATCAATAAAGAAGCTGCTGGCGCTTGCTATTCATGGACTTCAGATATGAAAGTATTTGAAATCGCAGGATGGCAAGCGCAAGCAGCTTTGATTTTTACAGTGATCCGCAGGAGTGCAGCTCAGACCGCCACAGGCGCCTTGATGCCGGCATGGTGCTGATAGTCCAGCACTTCAAAGTCTTCGTACTCGTAGTCGAAGATGGATGCGGGCTTGCGCTTGATGTTCAGCGTCGGATAGGCGAAGGGCTGGCGCGACAGCTGGGTCTGCACCTGCTCGAAGTGGTTGTTGTAGATATGGCAATCGCCGCCGGTCCAGATGAAGTCGCCCACTTCCAGGCCGCATTGCTGGGCCAGCATATGGGTCAGCAGCGCGTAGCTGGCGATGTTGAAGGGCACGCCCAGGAAGATGTCGGCGCTGCGCTGATAGAGCTGGCAGCTGAGCTTGCCGTCGGCCACATAGAACTGGAAGAAGGAATGGCAGGGCATGAGCGCCATCTGGTCCAGTTCGGCCACGTTCCAGGCGCTGACGATGATGCGGCGGCTGTCGGGGTTGCTCTTGAGCTGCTTGACGACCTCGGCAATCTGGTCGACATGCGTGCCGTCGGCCTTGGGCCAGCTGCGCCATTGCACGCCGTAGACCGGGCCCAGGTCGCCGGTTTGCTTGTCGGCCCACTCGTCCCAGATGGTGCAGCCGCGTTCCTGCAGCCACTTCACATTGCTGTCGCCGCGCAGAAACCACAGCAGCTCCAGAATGATGGATTTCAGGTGCACCTTCTTGGTGGTGACCAGAGGGAAGCCTTCATTGAGGTTGAAGCGCATCTGATAGCCGAACACGCTGCGCGTGCCCGTGCCCGTGCGGTCGGTCTTGGATGCGCCGTGCTCGTACACATGGCGCATAAAGGTTTCGTACTGGCAGCGCACGGGGCGCAGGGTGCAGGTGCTGGAGGTCATGGTGCAAAAAGCGGTCAAAGACTGGCAAAGACAGGCTGTGCTGGCAGCGTACACAAGGTGCCGCAGCTCTTGAAGAGGGTGGGCCCCGAGGGCCGCGATAGCCGAAGTGTGCCACGTGCCGGAGCATGCCGAGTTGCCCGTTGTCAATGACCCGTCCTGCGGCCCTGTCAGACTCAAATCTGCGACAGCTGGCTTCACAATGTCATGGAAAACAACCGAGCCGAACAAGGAGAGTGAGTTCATGTCACGCAATTTTGTGAGCACTGCGGCTGTTGCGCTGGCGATTGCGGCCTTGATGGCTGCCTGCGACAAGACCAAGGCACCATCTCCCACCGCCGCTGCAGCGGATGCCCGGGCAGCGGCTGCTGCGGCTGCAGCCGCCCCGCCCGATGCCATGCCCCAGACCCAAGAGCCTGCTGCCACGGCGCAGATCGAGGAGGCGGCCACGCTCTCCATCGAGGAAGTGCGCGTTCCCCATGTGGCCAAGGACGGCGAGCCAAGCCTGGACAGCCTCAAGCCGCTGCAGGGCAAGTACCGCTGGGATGGCGTGGACTATGTGAAGGACGGCGTGCTGGCCCAGCGGCTGAAGACGCTGATGGGCGGCAGTCAGTACGAGACGCTGCTCAAGAATCTGCAGGCCCTGGGCCCGCTGGAGCCCTCTGCAGGGCTGCTCTATGTGATGGGAAATCGCCAGCACCAAGGGGGCGAGGAAATGGCCGCCGTGGTGATTGATCCCGTGCGCAACGGCTTGCGTGTCTGGTTGCTCAGCGAGGGCAGGCAGACCGTGTTCACCGATGTGGATGGCGCAGACATCCCCTGGCCCAGCGCGGTTGAGAACATGCTGCGCAATATCGTGGCCTCTCGCTAAAGCCCCGGTCAATGCAAAAAGCCCTGCACAGCAATGCAGGGCTTTTTTGTCGGCGATGCCAGGATCAGCCGCGCGTCAGCACCACGCCGGGGTTCATGAGGCCCTGGGGGTCCAGCGCATTCTTGATGGCGCGCATCATCTGCAGCGCAACGGGGGACTGGTATTTTTCGAGCTTGTCCGTCTTGAGTGCGCCCACGCCGTGTTCGGCCGAGAACGAGCCGCCGAAGGCGTCCACGGCCTCGTAGACCAGGTGGTTGACCAGGGCCTCCTTGTCGCGCAGAAAGGCCTTGCCGTCCTCGCCCTCGGGAACCTGCACGTTGTAGTGCAGATTGCCGTCGCCCAGATGGCCGAAGTTGACCAGACGCACGCCGGGAATCTCGCGCTTGAGCACGGCGTCGGCATGCTCGACAAATGCCGGAATGCGCGAGGCTGCGACCGAGATATCGTGCTTGATGTTGAGGCCTTCCTCGGCCTGGGCCAGAGGAATGCTCTCGCGGATATGCCAGAGGTCATGGGCCTGGGTCAGGCTCTCCGCCACCACGGCGTTGACCACGCAGCCGTCCTCAAAGGCCAGCTCCAGCAAGTGCTCGAAGCGCAGGCGCGCATGCTGCTCGGACTCGCTGTCGCTGTTCTCCAGCAGCACGCAATAAGGGGCTTCGTCGCCCATGTCGGCAAAGGGCACGCGCAGTTGCGGCATGTGCTTGACGACCAGGCTCAGTGCGAACTGGCCCATGACTTCAAAGCCCGTGAGTCCCGCACCCAGGTGCTGGTGCGCGAGGCCCAGCAGGCGCACGGCGGCCTCCATGGAGGGCACGGCGGCAAAGGCCGTGAGCTGGGCGGCCGGCTGCGGGAACAGCTTCATGGTGGCGGCGGTGATGATGCCCAGCGTGCCTTCGCTGCCGATGAACAGATCGCGCAGGTCATAGCCGGTGTTGTCCTTGCGCAGGCCCTTGAGGCCGTCCCAGATTTCGCCCTGGGGCGTCACCACTTCCAGGCCCAGGCACAGATCGCGGGTGTTGCCATAGCGCACCACCTGTGTGCCGCCCGCGTTGGTGCCCAGATTGCCGCCGATCGTGCAACTGCCTTCGGCGGCCAGTGACAGCGGGAACAGCAGGCCTTGCTGATTGGCCAGCTCCTGCAGGTTCTGCAAAATGCAGCCGGCTTCGACGGTGAAAGTCAGATTGTCCTTGTCGATATGGCGCACGGCGTTCAGGCGCGTCAGGCTGAGCACGACCTGCCGGCCGCTGTCGTCGGGGGTGGAGCCTACGGAAAGCCCGGTATTGCCGCCCTGGGGCACGATCTGCACGCCGGCTGCGGCGCAGGCCTTGACCACGCCGGCCACTTCGGCCGTGTTGCCGGGGCGTACCACGGCCAGGGACTTGCCGTGCACGCGCTTGCGCCAGTCCTGTTCGTAGGCGCTGAGGTCGCCGTCGGTCAGCACATGGGGAGCGCCCACAATCTGGCGCAGGGATTCAAGCAAAGCGGTGGAAGTCATGACAAGCAGGCCGCAGCAGGGGCGGCAGAGAGGGAGAACAGACGGAAATCCTAAGCCACGCACGGGGCGGCGGCAGGAAAACCATGAAGCTGCAAGCGTAGAGCATGGCAGACTACGGGACAATCGAAATAAATTGCTTGGTTATGCCAGTTTTTCCGAATAATGTCAGCCTGCGCCAATTGCGTGCCTTTGACGAGGTGGCGCGCCAGGGCGCGTTTGCCCCCGCGGCACGCGAGCTGTGTCTGACGCAGTCGGCCCTGTCCGAATCCATTCGCCAACTGGAAGATGCCCTGGGCCTGCGGCTGTTTGACCGCACCACGCGAACCGTGGGGCTGACGGCCGCTGGCCAGGCCTTTTTGCTCGATGTGCGCCAGGCCTTCGAGACGCTGGAGCAGGGCTTTCAGAACCTGGGCGATCTGGCCGCACTGCGCCGCGGCAAGGTGCGCATTGCAGCCGCTCCGTCGGTGCTGGCCGTGCTGCTGCTGCCGGTGCTGCCGGCCTTGAGGGTCCGGCATCCGGGCATCGAGGTGGACTTGATCGAGGACAGCGCCGAAGGCATTGCCCAGCGCGTGCAGGCCGGCAGCGTGGATTTCGGCGTGGGAGCGGCACATCCGGCCGGCGGCGATTTGCTGACCCAGCCGCTGATCAGCGATGCCATGGGGCTGGTGGCCAGGCTCGATGAGCCCTTGCTGCAGGCCAGGCGGCTGACGGCGGCCGATCTGGCCCGGCTGCCCCATCTGGCTTTTGTGGGCCTGACCACCGACACCGCCATCAGCCAACTGCTGGCTTCGGCACCGGGCATGCCGCAGAACCTGCTGCAGACACCGCTGCGCCTGTCCAATCCGCAATTGCTGTTCGAGGCCGTGAGTCTGGGCCTGGGCGTCAGCATCGTTCCGGCGCTGACGGCGCGTCACCCTTCGCTGGGCCTGCAGGGCGATCTGGGCTTTCGCCTGCTGGACGAGCCGCGCATTCTGCGCCGCACGCTGCTGATTCAGCGCCCGCGCCGTGCGCTGTCGCCGGCTGCGCAGCTGCTGTTCGATGCGCTGGCGGCGCAGGTGCGGACGCTGGCGCAGTTTGAAGGCATCACGCCTGATTGAGCCGGGCCGCCTTGACGGCACGCTGGCGCAGGCGCACATGGGCTGCGCAGGCGATGAAGAGCAGCACACACAGCACCACCTCTGCCAGCGCCAGCCAGCGGCTGGGCGCGGCATCGCTCCAGGCCCGCACCACGCCTTCGGTGAAGTACAGCCAGACCAGCAGGCTGAGCCAGCGATAGGTGTACATGCGGCGCTTGAGCAGGCCGATCACGGCGAACGCCAGCGGCAGGGCCTTGAGAAACAGCCAGGTGCCGCCCTCGCGCAGCGGTGCCAGCCACAACTCCCAGGCCACGCACAGCAGCATCAGTGCCAGCAGGCTGCCCACGGCCAGCCAGCGCGTGGCGGCCACATCGGAGCCGGGCTGCTGGATTGGTGAAGAAGTGTTTTCGGCGGCTTGGGGCGAGAGGGCGTCGGTCATAGCAGTGGCATCATATCGGTCATGCCAGCTCTGTTTGAATCCGGTCGTTTTGTTTTGCGTTCTGCGCTTGATGTTGCGCAGCACCCGTCCTCCTTTTGCGTTCGTGAAGGAGTGCCGTCATGAAGAAAAACGAGCGTGCCGGCTTTTGGGCTGCGTTGGAAGGCAAGGCGCAGCAAGCCAGGCCGGTAACGGAAGATCGGGACCGTGTGGTATCACCGGCGTCGACAGCCGCAACTGCTGCCGCGAACGTTGCCGCCGAGCCCAGACAGGTCGAGCAGCGTCAGGAACCCAGCCTCGATGGTCCGGGCCTGCCGCTGGAGCCAGTGTTCGAACCCATGCCCGATCTTGGCAACGACCTGGCTCGGCCCGAACCCGTGCCAGCTTCTGCTCCTGCTCCTGCTCCATCGCCTGCGGCGGCATTCAGCACGGCAGCTCAGGGCTGGACCAGCTATTCCACGCCGAATACGACGCCAGCTCAGGAACAGAAAGCGGTGCATGCTTGCGTTTCAGGAGTGATCGACAGTCCTGACGGCGGCTCGGAGCGCGTTGCCGAGAGCCCGCGCAGCCGCAAACTCGACAAGGCCAGGGCGCTGGCAGCTAGCTGCAAGGATCTGGCCGGGCGTATCCCCAAGCCCCAGATGCCCAGCCAGCAGGAGCTCAAGACTGCCTTGCGCCGCAGGAGTCGCCGTGCGCAGCAGCGCCTGCGTACCTTCCCCTGGCACAACACGGCCCAGGTGCTGCTGGCGCGCTTCAAGGAAGACCGCCTGGGCGTGACGGCCAGCAGTCTTACTTTCACATCGCTGCTGGCGCTGGTGCCATTTTTTACCGTGGCGCTGGCCTTGTTCACGGCTTTCCCGATCTTTGGCAAGGCGCAGAAGGTGCTGGAGCGCTGGCTGATGGACAGCCTGATTCCCGAGACCATTGCGCGCCAGGTGCTGGGCTATCTCACGCAGTTTGCCTCCAAGGCCAGCCAGCTGGGCCTGGTCGGCTTTTCCATACTGATGGTCACGGCCATTGCGCTGATCCTGACCATAGACCGCACGCTCAACAACATCTGGCGCGTGCGCCAGCTCAGGCCGCTGGGCCAGCGCGTGTTGATCTACTGGGCCGCCATCACGCTGGGGCCGCTGCTGCTGGGCCTGAGCCTGGTGCTGTCGTCCTATGTGATGTCGGCCTCCAAGGGCATGGTCAATGCGCTGCCGGGCAGCCTGCGCTTTGTCTTTGATTCCATAGAGTTCGTGGTGCTGGCCGCCGGCATGGCCGGGCTCTACCACTATGTGCCCAACACGCCTGTGCGCTGGCGCCATGCCTTGGTGGGGGGCGTGTTTGTGGCCGTGCTCATGGAAGTGGCCAAGAAGGTGCTGGGCCTGTATCTGTCGTCCGTGCCGACCTACTCGGTGATCTACGGCGCGTTTGCCACGCTGCCCATCTTGCTGATCTGGATGTATGTGGCCTGGAGCATTGTGCTGCTGGGGGCTCTGGTCACGGCCTATCTGCCCACGGTGCTTGCCGGGGTGGAACGGCTGACAGGACACCGTGGCTGGCAGTTCGAGCTGGCCGTCGAGGTACTGCAATGCCTGGCCAAGGAGCGCGAGTTGCCGCACAAGGGCCTGTATGTGCACCAGCTTTCGCGGCGCCTGCGTGTGGAAGCCTCCCAGATTCAACCCGTGCTGCAGGCGCTGGCCAAGCTGGACTGGGTCGGGGCCGTGCAGCCGCCCGATGCCTATGTGTCGCTTGAGAGCACCGAACCGCGCTATGTGCTGCTGGTCGATCCGCATGCCACGCGGGTCGAGCCCCTGGTGCAGAGCCTGTTGCTCGAGCCCTCAGAGGCCGTGCGGCCGCTGTGGCAGCGTGCCCAGCTCGATGCCATGACCGTGGCCGAACTGATTGCGGCGCCTGGAGGCAATATTCATAGAGTTTGATGGCGGTGGGCGGATATCTATGAATATCTGCATTCAAGACCGGACAGCCGATTCGCTGCCCGCAAAGCAGGCCAGCGGGCGCGCTTCAGAGGGGAGTGGCGCTACATCTTGATGCGGCCCAGCAAGATGTCGCGCCACATCATCCAGTCGCCGAGAAAGCTGTAGAGCGGGCGCTTGAAGCTGGCGGGCTTGTTTTTCTCAAAGCCGAAATGCCCCACCCAGGCAAAGGCATAGCCGCAGATCAGGCCTGCGAGCAAATACCACCAGTCGCCCGTCAAAAACAGCGCCAGCAGAAACACCAGGGACAGGCTGGTGCCGATGAAGTGCAGCCGTCTGCAGGTGGCGTTGCTGTGCTCGCCCAGGTAGAAGGGATAGAACTCGGCAAAGCTCTTGAACTGGCGCGGGTCCACGCTGGCTTTGACAGCGTCGTCCGGTTCTGAGGTCGTGGTCTGTGACATGGCGAACCCCGGTGAAGTTGATGCTGTTTTTATACTGCCGGCAGCATGGCCAGGCCAGCGGGTTAGCGAGTGCTGGCAAGTTGCGGCCGGAGGTCTTCGTCACCTGAACGACAGGCTATATACGGTAAGACTGCGCAAAATCGGCCAGATTCGCCATCTTTGAGGCCACTCCAGCTTCTGGCTAAGCTGCCATGAGCGTTCTCTTGCTAAGGTGGCAGTACACCTCATCGCCATTCAACCCAGATCCTGCCCATGTTTGACGACACCATGCCGCCCGTTGTGATCAGCTCCAGTGAAACCCGTGTTCAGACGCCCGACGGGCAGCTCCATGTCAAACGCTGGCAAGCGCAGGGCGGGGCGGCCAAGGCGCCGCTGGTGCTGATGCACGACTCTCTGGGTAGTGTCGATCTGTGGCGCGAATTTCCCGCGCAGCTGGCCGCGGCCACCGGGCGTGAAGTCATTGCCTATGACCGCCTGGGCTTCGGTCATTCGGACCCCAATCCGCATCGGCTTCAACCCAGTTTTGTGGAAAGCGAGGTCGAGGCCGGCTTCGCGCCGCTTCATCAGGCGCTGGGCCTGGGCGATTTCGTGATGCTGGGACACAGCGTGGGCGGCGGCATGGCGGCGATGGTGGCAGCTGCGTATGGACGGCAATGCCAGGCGTTGATTACCGAATCGGCCCAGAGCTTTGTCGAAGACCGCACCTTGCAGGGCATCAGGGCGGCGCGAGACAACTTTGCTCAGCCCGGTCAACTGGAGCGGCTTGCCCGCTACCATGGCGACAAGGCGGCCTGGGTGCTGTCAGCCTGGGTGGACACCTGGCTGAGCCCGCCTTTCGCGCATTACCGGCTGGATGCGGCCTTGAAACAGGTGCATTGCCCGGTGCTGGCGATTCACGGCGAGCTCGATGAATTCGGCTCCCTCGTGCATCCGGAGAACATCTGCACCTGGGCGCAGGGCCCTTGCGAAGCGGAAATCATTGCCGGCGGCGGCCATGTGCCGCACCGCGAGCTGCCCGAGCGCATCAGCAGTCGCATCGCCGGTTTTCTGTCAAAAATCGCCTGACTCTGTTTGAGCCAGGCGCCCGCGGGCGTAGTCGACCAGATCGGCCGGGTAGTGCGGGCTGCTGCGCAAAGCGCTGTCATCCCAGTCATAGAGCACGGCCAGGGCGGCCACCTCCAGCGCCCAGTAGCCCGTGCCCAGCCATGGACTGCCTTTCTTCTGCTGCTTGGGCGAGAGCTTGAGAAACTCCTGGTACTGGGTTTGCAGGTAGGGCAGCAGCGGGTCAGGCAGGGCTTCGAGCTGTTCAAAAAAAGGCTTCATGGCGCCGTAAGGGCGTTTGTGGAAAAGCTCCTCGCTGACCTGCTGCAGCTGCAGACCGCCTGCGCACAGATAATCCAGCAACTGGTCCGTATCGAAGGCCAGCACATGCTCATCAATCGCCGGTACGTCATCCTGTGCATCCAGCAGCGTGGCCAGCGACAGCAGGGTCACGGCAACAGCGTAGTCGTCAGCGCGTGTGTTGATGGGCGCACCTACGCCATAGTCCTCGCCAGTCTCCTGCGCCATGCTGGCGCGTGCATGCTCGGCTACCGAGGCGGCATCAATCCACAGCGCGACGACTTCCTGGTAGATGGGGCGCAGCACATCGCCGCAGAGGCCCAGATCGATGCCATAGATCAGCAGCCAGCGCGCCTGCTCGCCCATTTCCTTCCATTTCCAGTAGTTCTCCAGCGCGGCATGTGCCTGGAAATCCTGGTGAGCTTTATAGCTATCGCTGTTGGCAAAGCGCTTGAGCGCGCTCAGTGCTTCCTTCCAGTCGGCTTTTTTATCGCTCAGATTGAGATTGCGCCGGGGCTGCAAACCGGTCAGTGAAATCTTGGCCCATTCGGCGCAGGCGGCAGCCAGTTGGCCGTGGTGCTGGAAGGTTTGGCTCATGGCCCAAGCTTAATGGCTCATGCAGCCAGAAAATCCCGAATCGCAAACAGCGTCGCGTCGGGCGACTCCGTCATCTGGTTGTGGCCGTTGGGAATGATCTGCACGCTCACCGTTTTGCCCGCGCCTTTGGCGGCCTCTATCAAGCCTTTTGCAGCCTTGGGTGGTGTCATCTGGTCTTGCTCGCCCAGCACAAACAGAAGCGGGCAACTGACCTGCGTCATGGCCGCTTCGCCGCCCGCATAGCTGTCACAGGCCTTGAAGCCGGCATGCAGCAGATTCGTGTGAGCGTTACTGGCCAGCACGCGGCGGCCCAGGGCCATGCCGGCGCCAAACACCCAGCTGCCTGCGCCATTGGGCGGTGCCAGCGTGGCGCGCGAGAAGGTGTTGACCATCTGGATGGCTTTCTCGGGCGTATTCAGGGCCGACTCCAGCAGCGCGGGCGAGACCTTCATGGGAAAGGCCGTGCCCACCAGCACCAGATGGCTGATGCGGTCCCCCAGCCTGGCCGCGGTCTCCATGGCAATCAGGCTGCCCCAGCTATGGCCGATCAGCGCAGCTTGCTGCAGGTTTGCCGCATCCATCAGCGCGCCTATGAAGGTCGCAGCTTCTTCGACAGTTTGCGGGGCCTGGCCGCTGCTTTTGCAATGGCCAGGCAAATCGATGGCCAGCACGTTCCAGCCGTGATTGGCCATGTAGCGGCTTTGCAGCGCCCAGACGCTGTGATCGCAGAGCACGCCGTGGATGAAAATGGCCGTGGGCTTGGCCGCGTCGAAAGCCTTGCCGCCGGTGTAGGCATAGATGTCTGCGCCTTGCACATTGATTTGCATGTTTGTCTCCGGTTCTGTTCTTTGTGACTCAGCAGTGTTCATTCAGCCATTGCTGAGCCAGTTCGCGTATGTGGTCACTGGCATCGTGTTCAGCGGCATGCTCAATCGTGGCGCGCTGCGCTGTGCCGGCTTTTTTCCAATACCGCAGGCCCAGCATGGCCTGATAACGTACGCCTTCGTTGCGGTCGTGACTCAGGGCCTGTGCCAGTACAGGAGTGATGCGCCTGCCCGCGGCGGCCCCAAGGCTTCGCTCTCCCATGATGCAAGCCGCATGAACGCGCACCAGAGCGTGAACGGACTGCAGAGCGAGCAGGGCTTGCTCCAAATCCTCAACCCTAAGGCTGCAATAGCCGGTTCCGGGTGATAGCTCTTCATTCAGCGCCCGGGTCAAGGCCGGATGCTTGAGGTTCAGTGCCCGCTCCAGTGGCGCGTAGTCAAGGTGCAGGGCCGTGGTTCCTGGCTTGCTGTTCCAGGCGCGGTAGGGGTAGGCAATGCCTTGCGCGATTCTGTCGACAGGCACGGCCGTGGCGCCTATTTGCTGCTGCAGCCATTCCTGGTCACCTAGCGACCCCAAGGCACTGGCGCACCAGCCTCGCTCGCTCTCTTCCCTGGGGCTGTGGACGGGGGCCTGAACCTGCTGACGCAGTGCAGTCAGTACCTGTTCGTCCCGGTAAGCCATCTGGGCCTGCAACATGGCCGCACGCCACTGTTTGCCAGGCCGAGTCAGCATGGGCAGCAGCGCATGAGCCACCTGGCTGTGATCCATGGCAAGCAGCGCAGTCTCGGCCTCTTCCCCCAGCAATTGCGCCTCTTTTGGGCTCAGTCCAAGTTCCGGGCACCCGATACCTTCAAGACAGCTCAGATGGTATTGCAGCTGTTGAGCGGGGGAGAGTGCGGCAACTCTGGCGCGTCTTTGCGCTTGCTGGTCATGGCCGGGAAACAATGCGAGAAAGCGTGCCTCCCCCATGCTCTCGCGTGCCATGGCTTCGCATTCCTGAGTGTCTTCCACATAGATCAGCACCGCAAACTCTGGAGTGAGCTGGCCGGACCAGGGCGATTTTTGGCAGGCTTTGGTCAGTTGCTTGCAGATGCGGATCAGCGCCTTGATCAGCTGCGCCTCGGTACGCAACCAGTGGGCAGGCGTGCTTTTATTGGCCTCGGCCAGCAAGGCTTGTTCCAGTTGCTCCAACTCCTGAGAGTCCGAGGCCGAATCCAGCTCCTCCCATTCCCAATCCGGCGGGTTCCAGCGCAGACTGCCCAACTGGCCGGTATCCAGGTCGAATTCGGACAAGCGACCCTGCGGCTCGGGGGCATTCACCATTTGTGAATAAGCCTGCTCGCTATTGGCAGACAGCGTGGGCAGGTAAATGGGGCCGTCCTCCTCGCGGTACAGACCGTTCAGTGCCAGTGCGTAGATGCTTTCCTGAGGGTTCGCGGCCAGGAACGCCTGAGCATCTTGCCAGTAGATGCTGAATAAAGTCTGTTCAAACTGCTTCCAGTCCAGCGATGCAGAAGTTGTGGCAACCATGTTTGTTCAGGTCTCTCAGGCTGCTTTCTCGGCCGCCTTCAGCGCGCGCTTGAGGTCGTCGATCAGGTCGTCGGCGTCTTCCAGGCCGATGGACAGCCGTATTGTTCCCTGGCCGATACCTGCCTGAGCCAGGGCCTCGTCGCTCATGCGGAAATGCGTGGTGCTCGCAGGGTGGATTACCAGAGAGCGGCAGTCGCCCACATTGGCCAGGTGGCTGAAGACCTTCAGCGTCTCGATGAACTTCTTGCCCTGGTTGCGGTTGCCGGCAATGTCAAAGCTGAACACCGAGCCGGCGCCGCGCGGCAGCAGCTTCCTGGCCAGAGCGTGCGAGGGGTGGGTCTCCAGCATGGGGTGGCCCACGCGACTGACCAGCGGGTGGCTGGCGAGGAACTGCACCACTTTCTCGGTGTTGCGCATATGGCGCTCCATGCGCAGCGGCAGGGTCTCTATGCCTTGCAGGATCAGCCAGGCGCTGTGCGGGCTCATGCAGGCACCGAAGTCACGCAGGCCTTCGCGGCGCGCGCGCAGCAAAAAGGCACCGGTGGTGGACTCCTCGCTGAATACCATATTGTGAAAACCGTCATAGGGCTGGGTCAGCTCGGGAAAGCGCCCCGATTTTTCCCAGTCGAAGCTGCCGCCATCGACGACGATGCCGCCGATCACCGTGCCGTGGCCGGACAGAAACTTGGTGGCCGAGTGGTAGACGATGTCCGCGCCATGCTCGAAAGGCTTGATCAGCCAGGGCGAGGTCAGCGTCGAGTCCACCAGCAGCGGCACGCCGGCTTCGTGGGCGATCTGGCTGACCGTGGGAATGTCCAGCACATCGAGTCCGGGGTTGCCCACGGTCTCGCCAAAGAACAGCTTGGTGTTGGGGCGCACCGCAGTCTTCCAGCCATCGATGTCGCCTGGCTTGACGAAGGTAGTCTCTATGCCGAAGCGCGCCAGCGTGTAGTGCAGCAGGTTCTGCGAGCCGCCATACAGGGCCGTGCTGGCCACGATATGGCTGCCCGCGCCCATCAGCGTGGCAATCGACAGATGCAGCGCCGCCTGGCCGCTGGCCACGGCAATCGCGCCCACGCCGCCTTCCAGGGCCGAGACGCGTTGCTCGAGCACTGCATTGGTGGGGTTGGAGATGCGGCTGTAGACGTGGCCGGGGCGCTCCAGATTGAACAGGCTTGCCGCGTGGTCGCTGGATTCGAAGACAAAGGACGTGGTCAGGTGGATGGGTACGGCACGTGCGCCGGTGGCGGGGTCGGGCTGGGCGCCTGCATGCAGGCTCAGGGTGTCAAAGCCGGGGTCAGAGTAGCCGGGCATGTTTTGTCTCCATGGCTGGTTTTGATCGACGCAATGTGTGATCGAGCACGCAATCAAATATCGATTTGGTCGGATAGACGAATGAATATGTGGAAATTCATATGTTTCGTCATTGATTTAGTTTTTCTCAATGCAAGCCATTGTGGGCTATATTTGTGCACGCACCTGCATTCTGTGCAAAGCGATGCCGCATGTGCTGACACATGCAGGACAAAAGCTGCCACAGCGTGCCAAACAGATTCGGAGAACAGCAATGAAAGTTAGTGACATCCTGCGCGTCAAAGGCAATACCCTGTACACGGTGTCGCCCGACGAAAGCCTGGCCGCGGCGGTGCAGGTGATGTCGGAGAAGGACATTGGCTCGCTGGTCGTGATGGATCACGGCGATGTGGTGGGCATGCTCACCTTCCGCGAAGTGATCCAGGGTTTTGTGAAGACCGGCGGCGTGGAGAACATCTCCGTGCGCGGCGCCATGGACGACGCGCCCATGACCTGCACCATGGAAACCGATATGGACGAGGTGCGCCGCATGATGCTGGACCGCCATGCGCGCTACATGCCCGTGATGGACAAGCGCATGCTGATGGGCGTGATCTCGCTGTACGACGTGGCCAAGGCCGTGGTGGACAGCCAGAACTTCGAGAACCGCATGCTCAAGGCCTATATCCGCGACTGGCCCGAAGGCGAGCGCCAGGGCGCCGAATAAGCCAGCTTTTGTTGCAGACCCCGCCTAGGCGGGATTTTTCATGTCCAGCCTGATGTGCTCTGCAGGCGACGCAGCGCTGCCTTATGGCTGTCGGTCGGCTGGGCTGTGCGGGCTCTGCAATACAGTCGTTGGCGGCTTTGCCTTGCGCAGACCCTTGAGCAGCAGCCCCACAAAGCACAGCAAGGCGACACCCAGGCCCACCATCATGCCGATCACGGCCTTGCCGTAGCCGCAGGCATACTGGCCCGCGCAGCGCGACGGTGCAAATTCGAAGAACAGCAGACCGCCGACGCCGCCGATCACCACGGACACCAGGGCCGAGGCCAGAATAAACGCAAGTTTGAGCATGGTGAAAAGACTTTAGGCAGGACAGTGTGCAGCCGTCAATCATCACTTCAACGATAATCGGCAGCCTATGAGCGGCAATACCTTCGGCACAATTTTCACGGTCACCAATTTCGGTGAGTCCCACGGTCCGGCCATTGGCTGTGTGATTGACGGCTGCCCTCCGGGCATGGCCTTGAGCGAGGCGGACATCCAGCATGATCTGGATCGACGCCGCCCCGGCACCAGCAAGTTCGTCACGCAGCGCAACGAGCCCGATGCCGTGGAGATTCTCTCCGGCGTCTACAAAGGCAAGACCACGGGCACGCCGATTGCGCTGCTGATCCGCAACACCGACCAGCGCAGCAAGGATTACTCCAATATCGCGCAGAGCTTTCGTCCCGGTCATGCCGACTATGCCTATTTCCAGAAGTACGGCATCCGTGATCCGCGCGGCGGCGGTCGCTCCTCGGCACGCCTGACGGCGCCCACCGTGGCTGCGGGTGCCGTGGCCAAGAAGTGGCTCAAGGAAAAGTTCGGCACCGAGTTCCGCGCCTGCATGACCCAGATCGGCGAGCTGCCCATAGGTTTCGAGAGCTGGGAGCATGTGCCGAACAACCCCTTTTTCGCGCCCGTGGCCGATGTGAGCCGCTTCGAGGAATACATGGAGCAGCTGCGCAAGAGCGGCGATTCCTGCGGCGCGGCGCTGCGTGTGAACGCCAGCAATATGCCGGTCGGCCTGGGCCAGCCCCTGTATGACCGCCTGGACGCCGACATCGCCTACGCCATGATGGGTCTGAACGCCGTCAAGGCCGTGGAGATCGGCGCGGGCTTTGACAGCGTGGCCCAGCGCGGCACCACGCATGGCGATTCGCTGAGCCCCGAGGGTTTCCGCAGCAATAACGCGGGCGGCATCGTGGGCGGCATCAGCACCGGCCAGGATCTGGAAGTGCGCATCGGCATCAAGCCCACCAGCTCCATCATCACGCCGCGTGAGTCCATAGACGTGCACGGCCAGAGCACGGAAGTCATTACCAAGGGGCGCCACGACCCCTGCGTGGGCATCCGCGCCGCGCCGATTGCCGAGGCGCTGCTGGCGCTGGTGGTGATGGACCATGCGCTGCGTCACCGTGCGCAGAATGCCGATGTGGATTCCGGCCTGGCTCCGATTCCTGCCTCGGCCAGCTGACATCACCTAGACCTTTTTGTGCGTTAAAACCTCTGACTCAGGAGAGTCTGATGGTTGCAACTGACAAAAAACCGGATCAACGCCAGTCTCGCGCCCTGTCGCCAGACTGGCGTTGTGCTTTTCGCAAGGTCTCCGCTCCTCTCTGCGCTACGCTGCTCGCATTGGGCTTGAGCGCATGCAGCGGTGGTGTGACAAGGCCTGCCAGCATGGAGATCACCGTGCTGGGCTTCAATGACCTGCACGGCCATCTGGAGCCGCCCGGACTGGCCGTGACGGCCCAGAACGCGCAGGGACAGAACATTGCCGTGCCCGCTGGTGGCGTTGTCTACATGGCCCGGGCCATCGCCCAGCGCCGCCAGGCCAGCCGCCATGTGGCGCTGGTCACGGCCGGGGACATGATCGGGGCCTCGCCCATGGCCTCTGCGCTGTTTCTCGATGAGCCGACGATAGAGGTGCTCAACCTCATGAGGGTGGACTTCGCGGCCACCGGCAATCACGAATACGACCAGGGCGTGGCCGAGCTGCTGCGCATGCAGCATGGGGGCTGCGAGAAGTTCACCAGCAAGCAGCCATGTCAGATCAGCCAGCCTTTCAGGGGTGCGCAGTTCCCGTTTCTCGCGGCCAATACGCTACGTGAAGACGGTCGGCCGCTGTTTCCGGCGACCGGGGTGAAGTTCTTCGAGCAAGACGGTCTGCGCATAGGCGTGGGCTTCATCGGCATGACGCTCAGGAACACGCCGCATATGGTGCGGCCCAGCGGGGTCAGGGGGCTGAGGTTTGCCGACGAGGCACAGACTGCCAATGCGCTGCTTCCACAGCTGCGTGCGCAGGGCGCCGATGTGATCGTGCTGCTGATCCATGAGGGCGGGGCCACCACTTCGGGCCTGCAGGACGATAGCTGCCAAGGTCTGTCCGGGGCCATCGTGCCGATTCTGGAGCAGCTCTCCAGCGAGGTCGATGTGGTGATTTCCGGTCACACCCATCGCTCCTATATCTGCGATTACGCCAGGGTGAATCCCCGCAAGCCCTTTTTGCTGACCAGCGCCGGCCAGTACGGCACGCTGCTGACCGAAATCCGGCTCTCGGTGGATGCGCGCACCGGCCGCGTGAGCCGCAAATCGGCGCACCAGACCATCGTGCAGGGCGAGGGCTATCGCAGCGTTGGCGGCATGGTGAGCTTGCAGCCCGAGTTTGTAGTCTTTGATGCCGATGCCGAAGTGGCGGCGCTGGTTGCTCGTTACAAGGCTGCGGCCAGGCCGCTGGCCGAGGCCGTTGCAGGCAGGCTTGCCGGACCTGTCAGCCGCATGCCGCAAGCCAATGGCGAAAGCGTGATGGGGCGCATCGTGGCCGACGCCATACTTGCGGCCACGCGCGATGCTGCCGCGGGCGGAGCGCAACTGGCGTTTGTGAACCCCGGCGGTGTGCGCGCCGACCTGCTGCCCGCGGCCGACGGCAGCGTGAACTATGGCCAGCTGTTCAGCGTTCAGCCGTTCGGCAATACGCTGATGGTGATGAGTCTGACGGGCGAGCAGATTCGCCAGGCGCTGGAGCAGCAATTCGAGAGTGGCAGCAACACCGTGAATGCGCCGCGCATTCTGCAGGTCTCCGAGGGCTTCAGCTACCGCTTTGACCGTCGCCTGCCCGCGGGCCGGCGCGTGAGCGAGCTGCGCCTCAACGGTCGGTTGCTCGAGATGTCACAGCGCTACCGCGTGGGACTGCAGAGCTACCTGGGCAGCGGCGGCGACAATTTCAGCATTTTCACGCAAGGCATCGACGTGGTGGGCGGCATGCTGGATCTGGATGCACTGGCGGAGCATGTACACGAACAAAGCCGCAGCGGGCCGATGGCGCTACCTTTGAAGGAGCGTGTTACGCGCGTTCATTAAGGAAATCAGATAAAAACTTGTCTGATTTCCTTTTAGATCAGGCGCTAGATGCTCATTAGTTCATAGCTGATGCCTGCCATCAAGCGCGCAAAACAAAAGCCACCCAAGGGTGGCTTTTGGCATGGCAAGGCACGGCGGTCAGGGCTAGGGCTTTTTGGCGGCCTTGGCCTTGGGGCTGCGAACCTCATCCATGATGTTCTTGAAGTCGTCCACATCCTCGAAGCTGCGGTAGACGCTGGCAAAGCGGATATAGCCGACCTTGTCCAAGCCCTTGAGTTCATCCATCACCAGTTCGCCGAGGCGGCTGGAATCGATTTCACGCTGGCCCAGATTGAGCAGCCTGTCCTCGATGCGCTCTATGGCTGCATCGATGAGCTCGGTGCTCACGGGGCGCTTGCGCAGCGCGATCTGAAAAGAGCCTTGCAGCTTGGCGCGCTCGTATTCGATACGGCGGCCGTCTCTCTTGACCACGGTGGGAAAGCTGACCTCGGGGCGCTCGTAGGTCGTGAAGCGCTTGTCGCAGCCTCCGCAGCGGCGGCGGCGGCGGATGAAGCCCCCGTCCTCGGACTCGCGGGTCTCAACAACCTGCGTGTCCGGATGGTTGCAGAAGGGGCACTTCATGACAGATCAGCGCAGCTGGAATTACTTGCTGTAGACAGGGAACTTGGCGGTCAGCTCGGCCACCTTGGCGCGCACGGCGGCCAGATTGGCTTCGTCTTCGGGCTTGTCCAGCACGTCAGCCACCAGATTGGCAGTGATGCGGGCTTCTTCCTCGCCGAAACCACGGGTGGTCATGGCGGGCGTGCCGATACGGATGCCGCTGGTCACGAAAGGCTTCTCGGGGTCGTTGGGGATGGCGTTCTTGTTCACGGTGATGTGAGCCAGACCCAGGGCCGCTTCGGCAGCCTTGCCGGTAATGCCCTTGGCGCGCAGGTCCACCAGCATCACGTGGCTTTCGGTGCGGCCGGAGACGATGCGCAGACCGCGCTCGGTCAGCGTTTCGGCAAACACCTTGGCGTTGTTCACGACCTGTTCCTGGTAGGCCTTGAACTCGGGAGTCAGGGCTTCCTTGAACGCCACGGCCTTGCCTGCGATGACATGCATCAGGGGGCCGCCTTGCAGGCCGGGGAAGATGGCGCTGTTGATGGCTTTCTCGTGCTCGGCCTTCATCAGGATCACGCCGCCACGAGGGCCGCGCAGGCTCTTGTGGGTTGTGGTGGTGACCACGTCGGCGTGGGGCACGGGGTTGGGGTACACGCCTGCGGCGATCAGGCCGGCATAGTGGGCCATGTCCACCCAGAAGATGGCGCCGACTTCCTTGGCGATCTTGGCGAAGCGCTCGAAGTCGATGCGCAGGGCATAGGCGGAAGCACCAGCCACGATGATGCGGGGCTTGTGCTCGCGGGCCAGCTCTTCGAGCTTGTCGTAGTCGATGGCTTCGTCGGCATTCAGACCGTAGGAGACGGCCTTGAACCATTTGCCGGACATGTTCAGCGCCATGCCGTGGGTCAGGTGACCGCCTTCGGCCAGGCTCATGCCCAGAATGGTGTCGCCTGGCTTGGCGAAAGCCATCAGCACAGCCTGGTTGGCCTGAGAGCCGGAATTGGGTTGCACATTGGCGGCTTCGGCGCCAAAGATCTGCTTGATGCGGTCAATGGCCAGTTGCTCGACCACGTCCACATGCTCGCAGCCACCGTAGTAGCGCTTGCCGGGGTAGCCTTCGGCGTACTTGTTGGTCAGCTGGGAGCCCTGGGCTTCCATCACGGCGGGCGAGCAGTAGTTCTCGCTGGCAATCAGCTCGATGTGCTCTTGCTGGCGATGGTTTTCAGCTTCAATAGCTGCAAACAGTTCGGGGTCGACTTTCGCGACGGTATCGGTGCGTTGAAACATGGCAGTCCTGTGAACTTAGAAATTCCCTTGAGGCCAAGGGCTGCCCAGGCGAACGGCTGAAACGCTTGCAGGCTGCAGTCACTGCGGCTCTGGGCGGTACGCTCCCCGGTGGTTCACAGACCTTGCAGTCTGCCGGATTCCACGTCAGCGGCAGAAAATTCTGCGCCTATCGCCAGTTGCGTACACCCGCTAGTGTAGCTGAGCTGGCATGGCTGAAGAACCTATGCCCGTTTTTCCCGCAGGACCTGGCCGGGGCATAAAAAAAGCTGGCCGGAGCCAGCTTGAGAAATGCAGGGGTCTGTCGCTTAGAGGTTGGAATTGGCCAGTGCCACTTGCTGAGCGTGAGAGACCTTGGTGGCTTCGTCGGACTTGGCCGTCATCAGCGGGCTGGCCTGCAGGCCCACGCCCTGGCGCAGGCGCTGGTGTTCGGCAAGCACCTTGGCAGCATAGCCGCCGTCCGAAGGAAGATTGGCTGCACCCACGTAGTAGCGCAGGCCACCCTCGATGGAGCCGGCGCGGGCAATGCATTCCTTGAGCACCTTGACGCCGACCTTGAGATTGGTCACGGGGTCGAAGGCCGCGTGCTGGCCGCCAAAGCTTTCGTACTTGTCGGTGTGCACGGAAGTCATCACCTGCATCAGGCCCTGGGCACCGACCGAACTTTGGGCAAACGGGTTGAAGCTCGATTCAATGGCCATGATGGCCAGAATCAGCGTCGGATCCAGCTTGTTGGCTTTGCCCTGGACATAGGCTTCGCTGACCAGGGCGGCAATCGGCTCGGGCGCCACCCGGTATTTTTTGCTGAGCCAGTAGGCCACAGCCGCCTGCTCCTTGGGCAGGTTCTTGGGGTTGACGGCCGTGGCGCGGTCGCTGGCGACGACGATGTTGGCGGAAGCAGGGGCTTCCTCCACTTCGGCGGCAGCCACCACGGTGCTGGCGGGCAGGCGTGTGTCGAGCCACTCGCGCAGCTCGGTTGCACCGGCCAGACGCAGGTCCGGACGAGAGATCAGAATCAGGGCCGAAATGGCCACGGCCAAGCCCAGCAGGGCGAAACCGTTGTGAGTAAGAGCAAGAAAACCGTGGGCCGTCTTATGGCCCAACGTTCGCGCAGAGGCGATTAATTTTCCTGACGCTGGCATAGCTTGTCCTTTCTTGGCTATCGCCCGAGGTCGCACCGGATCAATCTCGCGGTGCAACCAGGACAACTGGCCGATGAGGTTTGCTGCGGGCCGATTAAAAGCGCCCCTTGGGGCGCCGATCGGTCTGCTCAGTCGTGAGGCAGCGGAAACAAAAAACGCTCATTTCGAGCGCTGGCGGATTCTAGAAGCGCTCTAAATATTCAGTCAACACTAACAAAAATACTCTTTAGATTTTAAAATTATATAAAAACTGTATGAATGTACAGCTTACTCAAAAAATTACAGCAAAAAATCACGGATTCAAGAGGTGTATACGCTCACATCGTTTTATTTGTCATCAAGGCGAAATAAAGTGCAAAAAGCCTGGTAGCCCTACGCGAGCACAGATATAGTGAATCTGCCTGCACGTTGCAGGTGCTTGCCAAAGGAAAGGAAAAGCAAACTCCGCCGAGGCCTTTGATTCCATGGGTTGTTGGCACTTGCTCTTTATCTTCGCTTGAGGCACAAAAGGGAGCAATCGTTGCTTCCAGCGGCAAGGACCACACCCTCCTTGATCCGCGAAAAACGGCCCGGTCTGGTACCGGCCGTAAAGCCCGGAAGTCGGTTTCGCCACTTCCGGGCTTTGTCATTTCCGGCGTTGTCTTTTTTCTGTAGCGCATTGTTTGCATTTTTCGCGCTCATCTGCCTCTGGTCGGCATTCCTATGGCGCAAACTTCTCCCTGGAAACGCCTCTTGTCTCTATCTATATATAGAGCGCAATCTAGATACACCAGGGTGCGCTCAAGGTACAGTGGTGTTCCGGGCGCGCGGCGGGTCCCGCCCCTGAGAGTCTTGGAAGGCTTTCAATCTCTGCATCAATAACAATTGCCCATGTCCTTGCTCACATCGAATCGCTGGCTTCGTCGGCTGATCTGGTCTGTTCTTGCTCTTTTGCTGTTATGGCTGCTGCTGTGGGCGGTAGTGCCCTGGGTGGCCAAAAGCCAGCTGGAAAAACGGGCCGCCGAGAAGCTGGGGCGCGGCGTTCATGTGGGCAAGATCGAGTTTGCGCCCTGGGCCATGTCCATCACCTTGCACGAACTGGTGATCGATAATGCTATAAAAAAAGTAGCTGAAACTGCGGATCCAGAGGGCTCGGCGGCTCAGAAAGATCTGAAATCGGCCGCCGAGCCACAACTGCAGATCAAGCGCATCTTCATCAATGCCAGCGCGCAGTCCTTGTTCAGGCTCGCTCCTGTGCTGGATGCGATCGAGGTCGATGCGCCGGTGGTGCGACTGACCCAGCATTCACTGGGCAAGCTCGATATCGACGATGTGATTGCCAGGCTCTCCGAGCACGATGACAAAGAGCCGTCCAAGCCCCTGAGCTTTGCGCTCTACAACATTGCATTGCGCGACGGCCGTATCGAGCTCAATGACGAGTTTGTGCAGCGCAAGCACGAGCTCAAGGACTTGCAACTGAGCATTCCTTTCATCAGCAATCTGGCCTCCAAGCGAGAGATCAAGGTGCTGCCGCATCTGGCTTTCGATCTCAACGGCAGCAAGTTCGACACATCGGGCGAGAGCACGCCGTTCACCGACACCCGCCAGACGGCGATGCAACTCAAATGGGAGCACATCGATCTGGCCCCTTATCTGGGCTATGTGCCTGCCAGCGTTCCCGTGCAGCCTCTGTCTGGCGTGCTGGACACGGATCTGCAGATCAGCTTCGAGCAAAAAGACCAGCCTGTGGTCAGCATCAGCGGCAAGCTGGCCTTGAGCAATGTCGCGGTGCAGGACCGCCAGAGCGCGCCGCTGCTGAACTTTGATGCGCTGGAGGTACAGCTCAAGAATGTTCAGCCTCTGCAGAACCAGGTTGCGCTCGAATCGGTGCGCTGGGTCAAGCCCGAGGTTCATGCCAGCCGCAATGCGCAGGGCGTGATCAACTGGTTGGGGTTGAATGCGCCGGCCGGTGCCCCCGCAGCGCCGCTCGAGAAGGCCGTGCCTGAGCCCGCCTCCGCCGAGGCCAGCACTCCGGCCCAGGCAGATGCGAAGGCCGAAAAGCCTGGCAAGCCCCTGGTCGTCGGCGTGCAGCAGTTCGATATTGAAGGCGGCATCGTGCATTGGCAGGATGCCGCAACAGGCGCGGCGCCTGCGGCGCTGACCCTGGCTCCTTTGGTGCTGCAGGCCAAGAATCTGGCCTGGCCCATGAATGCGCCTTTGCAACTGACGGCCACTGCAGGTTTGCAAACGGCTGAGCAGGCCCGGGTGGAGGGGGCAGCCAGGCTGGCTGTGGATGGAGAAGCCACGGACAAGGCGGGCAATCTCAATCTCAAGCTCGAGCAGATGCCGCTGCAATGGGTGCAGCCCTATATGCAAGCGCATTTCAAGCCGCAACTCAGCGCCATGCTCAATACCGATGCCCGGATTTCCTGGGGTGAGGGCGGAGTCGTGGCAGAGGTGGCCGAGCTGACTGCCGACAAGCTGCAACTGCAGGACAAGCAGGCCCCTGTCAATATCGAACAGATCAAGGTCAGTGGCGTTCAGGTCGATCTTGCTGCCCGGCAGGTGCAGGTGGAGGCCATTGCCGTGCAGAAGCCGCAGCTCGCGGCTCTGCGTGACGCACAAGGGCACTGGATGTACGAGCGTTGGTTGCCCGTGGCAGCGCCTGCAGCCAAGCCGGCAACGCAGGGCAGCAAGGCGGAGCCGGGCAAGCCCTGGTCGGTCAAGCTGGCAGCGATTGCCGTGGATGGCGGTGCGCTGCAGTTTCGCGATGCAGCACCTGTGCAAGGCGGGAATGCACGGCCCGTGCAGCTGGATGTGAGCGCCTTGCGCATACGCCTGGGTGCTTTCGAGCCTCTGGCGGCCAAGGCAGCGCCGACTCCGCTGGAGGTCTCGGCTCAGCTAGCTGCCAGTCGCCGTGTGCAGGCTGGTCATATTCAGTTCAAGGGGCAGCTGGGTCTGACCCCTGTTTCGGCTCAGGGACAGTTGCAGGCCCGTGCCGTGCCCTTGCATGCGCTGGAGCCGTATTTCGGTCACAAGCTCAATGTGGATCTGGTGCGTGCCGACGGCAACTTCCGGGGCAAGCTTAACTATCTGGCCCATGCCAAGGGGCCGCAGCTGTCTGTGTCGGGTGATGTGGAGCTCAACGATCTGCGCGTGCGCTCCACGCTTGCGGCTCCTGTGCAGGAGGAAGTGGGCAAGCCCAGTACTGCCAAGGGTGCGCTGACGGCGGTGCTCAATGACTCCACGGCAGACCGTGCCAAGGCATTGGCTGCGCGCACAGGCCTGGGTCTTGGCGATGATTTGCTGGCCTGGAAAACACTGGTGGTGCGCGGCCTGGACCTGAATATGCAACCGGCTCAGCCGCTGCGGGTGAGCGTGCGCGAAACCGCGCTGAGCGACTTTTTTGCGCGCGTCATCGTGCAGCGCAACGGCCGCATCAATCTGCAGGACATCGTGAAGACCGAAAAGTCCGAGCAGTCCGTCGCACAGAACGAAGAGGCGAACGCCCAGGCGGCTGCTGGCGAGAAGCCCGAGCTCAGCAGACCCGTGGCTGAGCCCGCAAAGCCCGAAGATGTCGGCCCCGCGCCCATCATCAAGGTCGGGCCCATTGTGCTGACGGGCGGCAAGGTGCAGTTTTCCGACTATTTCATTCAGCCCAACTACTCGGCCGATCTGAGTGAGCTGAACGGCCGTCTGAGCGCCTTCTCTTCGCAGGCTCCTGCAGGCCAGGTCGAGCCGCAAATGGCCGATCTTGAAATCAAGGGCAAGGCCCAGGGTACGGCGAAGCTCGATATCAGCGGCAAGGTCAACCCGCTGGCCAAGCCTCTGGCACTGGATGTGCGCGCCCAGATGAATGACCTGGAGCTGTCGCCGCTGTCGCCATATTCCATCAAGTACGCGGGCTATGGCATAGAGCGCGGCAAGCTCTATATGGATGTGAACTACAAGGTGCAGCCTGATGGGCAGCTCACGGCATCGAACAAGCTGGTGCTGCGCCAATTGACCTTTGGCGACAAGGTGGAGGGCGCGCCCGCATCGCTGCCCGTCAAGCTGGCGGTGGCCCTGCTGTCCGACCGCAACGGCGTGATCGATCTCGATGTGCCTCTGAGCGGCTCGCTCAACGACCCGCAGTTCCGTCTGGCGCCCATCATCTTCAAGGTGATCGGCAACATCATCATGAAGGCCGTGACCGCGCCGTTTGCGCTGTTGTCGGGAGCGTTCTCGGGTGGCGACGAGTCGGGCGCAGTCAACTTTGCGCCGGGCAGCGCCAAGCTCGACGGCAAGGCCAGGGAGCAACTGACCAAGATCGTCAAGTCACTCAACGACCGCCCCGCACTCAAGATGACGGTGGTGGGGGAGTCGCGTGAGGCCGAAGACAAGGAGGCCTGGAAGACTGAAGAGCTGGATCGTCTGCTGCTGGCCCAAAAGCGCCGCAACGTGATTCGCGAAGGCAAGAGTGGCGACGAGGTGATGGAGTTCAGCGATGCCGAGCGTCCGGCTCTGCTCAAGGCCGTTTACGGTCGTGCCGACATCAAAAAGCCCCGCAACATGGTCGGAATGGCCAAGGATCTGCCTGCAGACCAGATGACGGCGCTGCTGGTGGCCAGCATCAAGGTGCCTGACGATGCCATGCGCGAGCTGGCGCTGGCGCGCGGTGTGGCTGTGAGGGACTATCTGGCCACGCAACAGTTGCCGCTGGAACGCCTGTTCCTGGGTGCTCCCAAGCTGGATGTGCAGGACAAGGACTGGACGCCACGTGCCCAGTTGAGCCTGTCTGCGCAGTGATGAAAGTACTGCGAAACACCTTGCGATTTCGCATTTTTTGGCTTGCCTTTAAATAAAGGCGAAAATACCGGTTTGCCCAGGTGCTCATGTGCCTGGGCTTGCGCTTGGAAAGTCTGCCCTCATGTGGGCTGGCACTGGCCAGTTGCAGCGTTGACTGCGCAGGCTGCCAAGCATTTTCTGACCCTTACATGACATCTATTTCTCCTAGCAGCACCATGTCTGATGCATCTGAAGTGAACCCGGCCTCTGCCAAGAATACTGAGCAACATCCGCTGGATGCATTGACGGGTGGTGCTTTCTCCGCCGAGACGTCGGGTGATCGCGCCGCGCGCATTCGCGACTGGTTGGCGACTCAGCCCACGGTCGAGCAACTCCAGGACGTTCACAAGGAACTGAGCAAGGGCGACAAGAGTGCTGCCCGTGCCGTGCGCGAACGCCTTGACGAAATCCGTCGCACCGCGAATCAGGAAAAAATCTCCGTGGAATGGGCCGAGAAGGCTCAGGCACTGCTGGCCGCAGAGCCCTTCGATGCCGCGGCTGCAGCTGCCTGGCAGCGTGATGCCGCCAAGGCCGGTGCCGCGCTGTCGCGCGAGCCTCTGTCGCAGTTCAAGGCCCGATTGGGCGAG
This sequence comes from Comamonas sp. NyZ500, assembly GCF_016772095.1. NCBI lineage: Bacteria > Pseudomonadati > Pseudomonadota > Betaproteobacteria > Burkholderiales > Comamonadaceae > Comamonas > Comamonas sp. NyZ500. The sequence continues at coordinate 153,420 of NZ_JAEIJE010000011.1, forward strand.
CGCGTGAAGGCGGTGGAAGACCTGCAGCATCGCACCCAGGTGCAGCGCGAAGTGGCGCTGCTGCTGGCGCAGCGCATCGAAGTGCTGTCCACCAAGTCCTGGAAGGATGCCAAGGCGGTGCTGGAAGCCCTGGGAGTCGATGTCGCGCGCTGGCAGGAGCAGGCCAAGGAGCTGACCGGTGACGCCAGCTGGGGCAGCGTGGACGGCCGTTTCCCGCCTCAGCTGGAAGCAGCCTCTGCACAACTGGCGCTGGTTTGGGATGCTTTCCAGTCTGCACTGGCACAGACCGAGGCTGCTGCCGCCGACGAGGCAGCGCCGTTGCCCACGGTCCCCGTCTGGGCCGACGAAATCCGCGTGGCCCGTGGTCTGCCTCCCGAAGCCGCTGCTGTGGAAGTGGCCAAGCCCGCCGCACCGCGCGCAGCCGCCGCTGGCCGTGGCAAGCCCACGCCCGAGCAGGTGGAAGCAGCCAAGGCTGGCCTGGGTCAGGCTCTGCAGGCGCTGAAGGCAGAAACTGCAGCTGGCAACAGCCAGGCCGGCTCCGAAGCCGTGCAAGCCATGCGTGCAGCCATCAAGGCCCATGGACGCTTTGTGGACGAAGCGCTGGTGGGCGAAGTGCATGAAGCCCTGTTGGCCGCCGGTGAGGCCGAGGGTTGGCAGCGCCAACTGGCCGAGAAACTGCGCGAAGACCTGGTGGCCAAGGCCGAAGCCTTGCTCAACCGTCCCGAAGGCCAGGCACTGGGTGGTCGCAAGATCCAGGAAACCCTGCGCAGCCTGCGCGAACAATGGAAGCAGGCCGACCAAGGTGCCATGGCCAATCATGCGCTGTGGAAGAAGTTTGACGAGGCCTGCAACGCAGCCTACAAGGTGGTCGAGTCCTGGCACGACAAGATTCGTCAGGACAGCACGCAGGCCAAGGCCCAGCGTCTGGCGCTGATCGAAGAAATCAAGGCCTGGGCTGCAAGCAATGCGGCCAGCCAGGACTGGAAGAACATGTTGCGCGCGCTGCGCCAGTTCGGCGAGCGCTGGCGTGAAAGCGGCCATATCGGCGAAAAGCTGTTTGCCGAACTGCAGCCCCTGTTCAAGCAGGCCATGGCTGCTGCCGAAGCACCCCTGCAGGCTGCACAAAAGGCCAGCCTGGAGCGTCGCCATGCCATGATCGACGAAGCCACGGCCCTGGGGGCAGCCCCCAGTCTGCGCATCGACGCCGTGAAGGCGCTGCAGCAGCGCTGGCAGGCCGAAGCCCAGGTGGTGCCGCTGGATCGCAAGCACGAGCAAAAGCTCTGGGATGCATTCCGCAAGCCGCTGGACGATGCCTTCAATCGCAAGAGCGTGGAGCGTGGTGGTCGCAGCCAGGTGGCGGTTGAGTTGTCCGAGCATGATCGTCGGGTGCTGGATGCGTCCAAGGCGGTCGAGGCGGCCAATGCCAGCGGCGATGCGCAAAAGATCCATGCAGCGCTGGCCGAACTCGAAGCAGCCATCAAGGCTCAGCCCGCCAAGTCTGATGAAAACCAGCCCCAGGGCCAGGCAGAGCAAGCGTCTGAAGCTGTTGAGGCGCAAGCGAGCGAAGCCGCTGCAGTGGCCAAGCCGGCACGCCCCGTGGTGGCCGTGCGTGGCGATGACCGCCCTGGCATGAGGAAGGAGGCGGCTGCTGCTGCAGGTGGTCGTCCTGGCGATCGCAAGGATGGCGGCCGTGGCCGCGATGCAGCGCGTGGCGAGCGCGGTGGCCGCGATGGTCGCGACAGCCGCGATGCCGGCCGCGGCCGTCGCGAGTTCACGCGCGAGGAGCGCGGACCGCGTCTGGCCGATCCAGCCTTCCGTGCCCAGCGTGATGCCGTGGAGCATGCCCAGGAGGCTCTGCGCAAGCTGGCGGCCCAGGCGCACGGCGAAGCGCTGACTCAGCTGCTCGGTGCCTGGCAGGCTCGTGATGCTGCGCAGCTGCCATCGGCTCAGCAACTGGGCAGCAAGGTGACGGCGCCTGTGCGCTCTTCCTGGTCCGGTGCTGTGGCTGCTGCGCCCAAGGGCAATGCTGCAGAGGCCCTGCTGCGCCTGGAAATGGCTGCCGATGTGCACACTCCTGCCGATCAACTGGCGGCACGCCGTGCGTTGCAGCTGCAGATGCTGACCCGCCGCAACGATCCTTCGCCCCAGCAGACCTGGGGTCAGGACGTGGCCACTGTGCTGGGCAGTGCCAGCGATGAGGCATCTGCCCGTCGCCTGCAGACCGCGCTCAAGCAATTGCTGCGCAAGTAAGCGACATATCGCCCCGATGGGAGGCGTTGCTCAAGAAAAAGGGAGCCGTTGGGCTCCCTTTTTTCGTATGTGCTGCGTACTGTCAGAGGGAGTCGGGGGCGCCAACGAAAAAGCCGCTGCATTTGCATGCAACGGCTTGTCGTGTTTGGTGCCCAGGAGAGGACTCGAACCTCCACGGAGTTACCCGCTAGTACCTGAAACTAGTGCGTCTACCAATTCCGCCACCTGGGCTTTCAGAGTGGATCGAATTATATAGCGTTCAAAGTAGCCGTCAGGCGAGTTGAGGCACTTTTTTGTGCAAGTTGTCGGCAGAGTGTTCTAAGGCTTGAGCTATTTTCCTCGGCTCGCAGGATTGGGGGCGCGGCAGACGAGGGGGCCAGCTTGCGCCAGTGTCTCGCTCCTGGTGTACGTGATTCAAAGGCGCGGTGCAAAAACGAAAAAGCCGCTGCATTTGCATGCAACGGCTTGTCGTATTTGGTGCCCAGGAGAGGACTCGAACCTCCACGGAGTTACCCGCTAGTACCTGAAACTAGTGCGTCTACCAATTCCGCCACCTGGGCATTTCAGAGTGAGTGAATTATATAGCGGCTTGAGTACTGCTTATGCCGGTTTGCGCGGTTTTTTCAGAAAACTTTGCGCGGCGGCTGAGGGGTTGCCAAAACGAAAAAGCCGCTGCATTTGCATGCAACGGCTTGTCGTATTTGGTGCCCAGGAGAGGACTCGAACCTCC